>JANXNO010000545.1 GCA_025354075.1 Burkholderiales bacterium
TTGACGGCGTTTTAGATTTCGATTTTTTCGTGGTCTTCATGTGCTGTCGTGCAAAAAATTAACTTGCAATGCTGCGTAGTAAATCTCGGGCGCTGACGCGGCGATCACGGCGCAAACAGGCCGAGAGCCAATTTTTTGCGATGCGCCTTTAATCGTTGTTGTGTTAATCGACGAGACGAGTGCCAAACGTGCTGCACGGATTGGATGGTGGACACGCAGGTCCCACGGCTCGAAATTGCGAATTCGCTACGGCAAACTCAACCCGCACTGCGCCGTCAGATAGTCGCGAATCAGCGGCCAGGTGTTGCGGGTGGCTGTGGCTGGAAACGTGATGCCGTTGATGACTGCGCTGCCGGTGATGCCGAGCGCGATGCGGGTGTAAATCAGCGCGTCGGTGGTGGCGAGAAATGCACCGTCGCCGTCGACGTCGGGCTTGCAGTTTTGATAGCCGAATGGGCCGCCTTCCACACGCAGCGCGCAAAAATCGAGATTGCTGCCGTTGTTGCAGGTGCCTGCCAACACGATCTTGCCGTCTGGCTGAATCAGGACTGCGTTGGCGACTTCACCCGAGCCACCTGCTTGAACGCTTGCGACTCCACCCTTGAAGCTCTTGTCGAGAGAGCCATCAGAGTTCAGCCGCACAACACAAAGAATGTCCGATGGCGTGGGCGTGGTGCAAATCCCGGAGATCAAAATCTTGCCGTCAGGCTGGATCGCCACGGCCTTGCCGTAATTGCCACCGCTGGTTGCGACCAACACATTACCCGTTGCGTTAAACGTGGTGTCTGGCAATCCACCTACGGTGTAGCGACTGGCACAAAATAAGCTTGATGATGACTGGATGCACTCACCCACCATCACAAGCTTGCCGTCGGGCTGCATGGCCGCAGCATGCGCGAGCGAGCCATTTGGCCCTATGTAAGTTAAGACGATCCCCGTGCCATTAAAGCTCAAATCCAGCGTGCCGTTGGCGTTGTACCGAGCGGCACAAAAGACATACATGCTGCTGTCCGTACAGCTACCTGCAATGACGATTTTTCCGTCAGTTTGCAATACGATGCTGCTGGCAAAATCAAATAAATGCACCTTAGTGACTATCGTGAATGACGTGTCAAGTGAACCATTCGGGTTGAACCGCACCGCGCAAAAATTGGTCGCAAACTGTGCGTTGCAGTAGCCCGCCAGCACAATCTTGCCGTCGCGCTGCACTGCTACGGCGTTGGCGTTTTCGTCTGCTAAGGTCGCTTGAATCTGCGCTATCGCTATACCCGTGCCGTTAAAGCTTAGGTCGAGTGATCCGTCGGCGTTGTAGCGAACCGCACAGAAACGGGCGCTAAACGCAATTTGGCAATTGATACCGGCGACGACGATTTTGCCGTCGCCCTGCAACGCCATCGCGTTTAATTTGCTGTTGCCGTTGGGCAATACGGTGGTGACTTTTCCGGTGCCGTTGAAGGTCGTGTCGAGCGTGCCGTCGGTCTTGTAGCGCGTCAGGCAAAACATGTTGCCGCTACCTGGCGTGTTGACGCAATTGCCAGCAAGCACGACCTTGCCATCGGGTTGCAAGACCGCAGCAACGGCAACGTCATTGCCGCCCCCGATGGTGGTGATCGCCTTGCCGGGCAGCGCACCACCAGTGTTCCAGAACGCATCCAGCGTACCGGGTTGGCCGGAAATGGCATGCGCTGTCGCGTTGCACATCAGCAGGGCGACGGTGATTACAAAATTGCGAAAACTCATGACACGGAATCCTGAACTAAAGCGAACAATGAAAAGCACATCTGAGTGGGTGAAAGTCTTCTCTTGTGAGTCAAGGTTGCGTAGTCCGCTACGGCAAACTAAATCCGCACTGCGTCACCAAATAATCCCGAATCAGCGGCCAGGTGTTGCGGCTGGCGGCAGCCGGTAAATTGACGCCAGTGAGCACGGTGCTTCCGGTCATGCCCAGCGCTACGCGCGCCAAAATCAGCACGTCGGTGGTGGCGGTCACAAAGCCGTCGCCGTCAATGTCGGGCTTGCAGTTTTGATAGCCGAACGGCCCGCCCTCAAAGCGAAGCGCGCAGAAGTCAAGCGTGCTTCCGTTCGCGCAGGCACCCGCTATTACGATCTTGCCGTCTGGCTGAAGCAGCACGGCGTTCGCGGCTTCGCCAGCGAACGCGCCGGGTGCCATGTTGACGGAACCGCCGCCGTTGAACGTTGCGTCGTGTGAGCCATCGGAATTCAGTCTTCGTGCGCACAGTTCGTCGGTGGATGGATTGGTGCAGACCCCCGCCATCACAAGCTTTCCGTCCGGTTGAATGGCCACCGCTTTAGCGCGATCATTGAGGCCACCCACAAGCCTAAGCACGCCTATGCTGTTGAACGTTGTATCCAGCGCCCCGCTCGTTGTGTGGCGTATCGCGCACATGGTGAAGATTTGCGTTGTGGCGCAATCGCCCACTAGCACCAACTTACCGTCGGCTTGCAATGCCGCTGCGCGTGTGAGCGCAGAATCGACACCGATTGGGGTTGACACCTTGCCACTACCATTGAAACTGGTGTCAAGCGTGCCATTGTCGTTGTAGCGAACCGCACAAAATGCGGAAAAGCTTCCAGCGGAACAGAAACCCGCCAACACGATTTTGCCGTCACGTTGTAGGGCAATGGCGTTAGCGAGGCTGCCAGTAGCAATCACGGTCGTAACGCTCCCTACACCGTTGAATGTACTGTCGAGTGTGCCGTTTGCGTTGAAGCGCACCGCGCAAAAATTTATCCCAGCGGATACGTTGCAGTAACCTGCGAGCACAATTTTTCCGTCGGGCTGCACCGCAACCGATGTGGCTATTTCGGCCAGGGTCGCTTGCGGTGTGATCACAGTGGTGGCGATGCCGATGCCGCTAAACGTAAGATCCAGCGTGCCGTTGGCGTTGTACCGGATCGCGCAAAAGTGAGCCGCAAAATCGGCCAGGCAACTGCTGCCCGCCACCACAATCTTGCCATCTGCTTGCAACGCCATCGCGGCTAGTTTGTTGTTGACGTTGGGCAGCGCGGTGACGACTTTTCCGCTGCCGTTGAAATCCGGATCAAGCGTGCCGTCGGTCTTGTAGCGCAGCAGGCAAAAGGTGTTTGACGTGGCCGTTGCGCAATTGCCCGCGAGCACGACCTTGCCATCGGGTTGCAGCGCCGCAGCCACGGCCACGTCACCGCCGGTGCCGATGGCCGTGACCGCCTTACCGGGCAGGGTGCCACCGGTGTTCCAGAACGCGTCTAGCGTGCCAGGTTGGCCTGGGTTCGCATGCACGAACGCGTTGCATGTCAGCGCGACGACGGTGAGTACGAAATGACGAAAATTCATTGCCACAGTTCCTTCACAAAATACGGATAAATCCGCGCATCCGACATCGGCCTGACGTTCGCATCGCCATGCCCAGTCCTACGGCAAACCAAACCCGCACTGAGTCACCAGATAGTCACGAATCAGCGGCCAGGTGTTGCGGCTGGCGGTCGCTGGCAGATTGATGCCTGCGATCACTGCGCTTCCGTTCATGCCCATCGCAACGCGCAGCAAGATCAACGCATCGGTGGTGGCGGTGACAAAGCCGTCGCCGTCGATGTCGGGCCTGCACGTTGCGTTGGCAGCAACAGTGGGCGAATAAATTTCTGACGTGGTGACGTAACCAGTGCGATAGCCCGAAGCGACCAGCACTTTGCCGCTCGGGAGTAGCGTGGCCGAATGCAGGCCGCGCGGCTCCACCACGAGCGATCCGGTGGCCGTCCATGTGTTCGCGACCGGGTCATACAGCTCGCTGCTGGCTAAGATGGCCGCGCCCGCATAGCCACCTACCACCAGCACCGTGCCGTCAATCAATCGGGTCATGCTGTGCGCGCTGCGCGACTGGTTCATCGGCGGGGTGGCGCTCCACGTGTTGCTGATTGGGTCGTAGAGCTCGCTTGTTGCGCCCGACACGGCACCGCCCGCAACCAGTACTTTGCCACTGGCGAGCGCTACAGCGCGATGGCTGGCCAGTCCGGTGGTGAGCGTGCCACCGTTGCTCCACGCGTTGCTCGCCGGGTCGTAGAGTTCTGCGTTGAGCGCTAGCGCGGTGCCGGTGGATCCGCCCGCGACCAATACTTTGCCGCTGGCGAGCAAGGTGGCCGAATGGTCGTAGCGCCCCTTCGTTAGCGTGCCCGCGCTGCTCCATGCGTTGGTCGCCGGGTCGTATAACTCGGCGATTGCGAGCCCCGGACTGAGGCCGCCGCGTCCGCCCACGACCAGCACTTTGCCGTTGGCCAGCAATGTGGCGGTGTGCGCGATATGCGCTGCCACGGTCGAACCCGCAGCAGTCCACGCGTTGGTGGTCGGGTCATACAGCTCGGCAAGGGTTTGCGTGCCGTCCACGCCGTTGCCACCGCCGGTCACCAGCACCTTGCCGTTGCCCAACAGGGTCGTCGCATGATCGTCACGCGCCACCGCCAGTGAGCCTGCGGCACTCCAGGTGTTAAGTGCCGGGTCATATAACTCACACGTTTTCAAGACGTCGGGGTCGCTGTCACCCGCGACCACTAGCACCTTGCCGTTAGCCAGCAATATGCCGGGGTGATCGGCGCGGCCTTTGGCTAGCGGGGCTGCTGCGGCCCACGTGCCCGCAGCGGAAGCTACCGAGCTCATCAAGCTCACTAAAACTAGTACGGCTGGCAGAAGCTTCGCTTGCACCCAAATGCGCCGACCGGTGTTGAGCAAAAAGCCACGAGTAAGTTGCATTTATCAGCCTTTCTTGAATTTCGACTGTGCTGCGCCAACCTGGAACCTGTGCGCAGGAGAATGTGGTGAACCATGTGGCGAACTTTAAGCAGGCGCGACGTACACCTAGATCACAAAAACGTGATAGCGTCGCAAAAGCCACACTTTTCCGAGCCAGCGTATGGCGCAGGGGACGCTCAGTTTGCGTCTGTTCACCAGTCGTTACGTTCGCCGTTCGTCCGCATTTTTTTGACTCTGAAGCAAAGATGGCATCCGCCGCATCTCGCATCGCCACTGGCTTGCATCTGGCTCCGCCGCCATCGTGGAAATTGGTGGCGCATGACATTCTGTGCGGCGATCCATTGAATGTGCTGGATCGACTGGATGCTGCGGTACAGGTCGCCGTGGACGCCCACAATCTCGAAGCGCAAGTGGGCTTGGCTGCTACCGCCATGACGTGGATGCTGGTCGATTGGGCGCGCTTCACCGGCTGGCGCGATTGGATCGCGCGATTCGAGGATGCGGATGCAACGCTTGCCCCAAGCGACGAAGCCGCATTGAATTTGACGCGCGCGATGGGTGCCACTGCGGCAGCGCTTTTGCGCGGGGATAGCAATGATGCGCTACGACCCCATGCCGAGCGGCTAGAGCTGTTGATGGCTGCGCCATGCGATGGCCCGCAAAAGGCAGTGCAGTGCTACCTTGCCGCCGGTGCGCTGCTCCCGTGGTTGCAAATGTCCGGTAACCCGGCGGGTTTGCAAGCGTTGAATGCACGGTTGGCTGAGATTCACACTGCGCTGCCTGCGACAACCCCAGGCGGCGTGTATTTGCGTGGCGCGTGGCTCGCAGTCTGGGCGCAGTATCTGCACTACACCGACCGACTGCGACTGCCAGAAGCTCGGCGCGCGCTTGACGAATACATTGTGCAAACTGCATCGATCAGGCTCAAATTTCGCAGCGCACGGTTAGCGGTGGAGCACTCCGTACACGCGCAAAATGTTGATGCTGCGGATCGATCATTGCGCGACATGCTCGACGTGCTGCACGGGCAACGCCCGATGGAGCAGGTGATTTACAACATGTGCGCGGCCAGCGTCGCGGGTATGCGCAAAGATGCCGAAAGCGGCGCGCTCTACCTTGAGCACATGACCCGTGATCTCGCAGCCGCCGATTGTCCGCCGAGCGTTGCCACCAATTACCTGCAATCGGCGTGGCGCTATTACTTCGCGATGGGTGCGTATGAAAAAGGCGCAGAACTGTGTGAGCAGCACGCGCAGCAGGCGCACACCCAGCACGCGGCCACTATGCGCGGCATGGGCGCGTTGGGGCGCGCGCTACACGTGCATCAGGCGGGGGACGCAGACCGAAAACGGCTGCGCGAATACCTGCACACAGGCCTCGCGGCGGTGCGCGTAAACAAGGCATTCAGCTATTTGGGTACGGTGCCTGAAGCGCGCGCAGGCGTATCGGCATTGGCGCTGCGCGAGGGCATAGAAACTGAGTTTGTATTGGCGGCGCTGAAGATCGTGCCGGTGCCGCCGCCTGCGTGGGCAGATGAGCATTGGCCTTGGGCGATGAGCCTGCGCTGTTTCGGTGGCTTTCGAAACGTAGCGAAATTCGCCGAAGGACAGAGCGCGAGCAAGGCATCGAGCCGTCCGCTTAACTTGCTGATGTTGATTGCGGCTCACGGCGCGCAGGGCTTAACGGTGGCCAGCGCCAGCGATGCTTTGTGGCCGGAGCTGGATGCCGATCAGGCTGAAAACACGCTGAGCATGACGCTGCTGCGACTGCGCAGGCTTTACGCCGAAGCGGATCTGATTCAACGAAACGCGGGGTGGCTACATCTCAATTCATCGCGCGTGTGGACGGACGTGATGGCGCTGGAGGCGCATCTGGACGGTATGCCGGACATCGACGCGCCTGAACCTCAGCGCACGAAATTCGTGACCCGTTTGTTTGATTTGTATCACGGTGATTGCCTGCTCGGCGTGGATGACGACTGGGCGCACGCACGGGCTGCGCACTATCGCGGCCGAGTGACGCTCGCCGCGCAGCGTGCGCTGCAACTATCGATGCAGGCCAATCAATACGCCGCCGCAGAACACACTATAACGTGCGCATTCGAATGGGGTCTGGATGTCACGCGATTGCTCAACGCGGTGCATCCCGGTCACCGCGCAAAGTCGGATTGGATGCGGTTGCAGCAGCATTTGAAGCTGCTTGAGTCAGGCTAGAAGACTCTGTAAAAACCATGATAGCTTTTATCTGAAAGTCCGATTTGACATGGGCTAATGCGAGGTTTTAGCTAAATATCGACATTGCGGATAAATCGCGCGTTAGCCCATATTGATCGGGCATGCTAGCCGAAAGCTATATCGCCTGCGGAGCCTCCGATGCAACTGGTGCATCGTCTTCGGCACCAAACTCTGTCGCTAACCCATCCGCGCTTAATCCGGTATCGCGCAGATGATGAACCAACTCGTCCACGTAGCCGTGAGTGACCAGCACGCGTTGCGCGCCGCTGGCATTGATGGCGGTCAATAGCTCTGACCAATCGGCATGGTCGGATAGCACAAATCCCGTGTCACAGCCACGCCGACGGCGCATGCCGCGCACTGCCATCCAGCCCGAGGCGAACGCGTCGGTGTAAGGCTCAAATCGCTTTAGCCACGGGCTGCCAGCCGCGCCCGGTGGGGCCAACACCAACGCACGGCGAAGGCTCGCTTTATCCGGCGTGTCGGAGACCATCTGCGTAGCGGGCAAACTGACGCCAGCAGCCGTGTAGGCATCGTTCAATTTCGCCACGGCACCGTGTGTGATGATCGGGCCGATGTCGGTGCTGGTTACCAGGCCCGCGAGCACACGCTGCGCTTTGCCGAGCGAGTAGCAGTACAGCACGCTGGCGCGTCCGGCGTCCGCATTGGCCTGCCACCACGCAACGATTTCTGCCCAAATTTCCGTGGTTTTTTGCCAGCGAAAAATCGGCAAACCGAATGTGGATTCGGTGATGAAAGTGTCGCACTTCACGGGTTCAAACGGAGCACAGGTCGGGTCGAATCCGAGTTTGTAGTCGCCGCTTGCCACCCACACACCATCGCTAGTTTCTACGCGCACTTGCGCTGATCCCAACACGTGTCCTGCTGGATGAAATGATACTTTTGCGCTGCCCATCGATATCGTTTCGCCGTAATCCAGGCCTTGCAGCGATGCGTCAATACCCAGCCTCGCGCGGTACAGCGGCATGCCTGCGTTGCTGACCAGATAGTGCTGCATGCCAGGTCGAGCGTGGTCTGCATGCGCATGAGTAATCACGGCACGCGCAACGGGACGCCACGGGTCAATGTAGAAGTCACCCGCCGCGCAGTACAAGCCCTCGGGTTTGAGTTCGAGGACGGCGTGTTCAGACATGCCAGTGACGATCCAGTCGCGACCAGTCAAACGTGGGTCCAGGATCGATTTTTCTGCCGGGCGCGATCTCGCTGTGTGTGGTCACCGCCTTGATCGGATAGGCAAAATTCAACGCGGCGAGCAGGGCGTTGAGCGCTGAAT
>JANXNO010000660.1 GCA_025354075.1 Burkholderiales bacterium
CTCTCGCAGGGCGAAGAAAATCCGGTGTATTACGTGCAGTACGCGCACGCGCGGATTTGCTCGGTGTTGCGCGATGGTGGCGTTGCGGCGGACGCTCTCGCCGCCGCCGACCTGTCTGCACTGACTCACGAAAAAGCCGAAGCGCTCGCGGTAAAAATCGCTGACTTCCCGACCCTGCTCGCAACCACCGCACGCGATCTGTCGCCGCACTT
Organism: Burkholderiales bacterium; assembly: GCA_025354075.1. Taxonomy (GTDB): domain Bacteria; phylum Pseudomonadota; class Gammaproteobacteria; order Burkholderiales; family Casimicrobiaceae; genus Casimicrobium. The sequence goes on from JANXNO010000660.1 coordinate 213, forward strand.
GTTGCCGTATTACCTGCGCGAAGTGGCCGCCGCCTTTCACACCTATTACAACGCCGAGCGTTTCCTCGTGGACGATCTGCGCGACCGCACCGCTCGTCTCGCACTCGCCGCAGCGACTGCACAAGTGTTAAAAAATGGCTTGCAATTGCTCGGCGTATCCGCACCTGAGAGAATGTGATTCGTGGACACCTCAGAACTTAAAACCGGCACTTTTTTCTTCGGCGGACTGATCGGTTTTGTGACCGGATTGGTGGTCGCTGGCGTGCTCGCCATCTGGATTTATCAGTCGACACCGTTTCGCGCAGAAACCTCACCACACGCGAAACTGGAGCCCATAAAGCCAAAGATTGAGCCCAAGGCCACCGGTCAGACGGGCGAATTGGCCAAAGACGAGAAAAAATCTGAGGCGGAGCGCATCGTGCCGCCCGGCGCACGTTCCGAGGCCACCGCATCCGCGCCTGCCGCGCCTGCAGCGGTCAGCAAAGCCGAAGCCGCAAAGTCGCCCTCGCCGTCGCCCGAGCCCTCGCCCAGTGCCGAGCCGCGCAACCGGCTGTGGCTTCAGGTCGGTGCCTACGTTAACCGTCAAGACGCTGAAAACCAGCGCGCACGCTTTGCCGTGCTCGGCTATGAGGCGCAAATTCAGAGCGCAGATGTTCCTGACAAAGGCACCGTTCATCGGGTGCGCGTCGGGCCCTATCGCGACCCGGACGAGGCGGGCAAAGTGCGTGGCGACCTTGCGCGGCAAGGCATTGAGGTCACGGTCATCAAGCCGTAATCGCGGCCCCAAAGCCTCAGGTCGGCGAACTAAAGACCTGGAACGTTAGTCGTACCGGGCGCAAACACCAATTCAAACAACACACGGAGACACACATGGCAGGTTGGGCGAAATCCCTCAAATGGTTCGTGGCAGGCATGGGCTTCTTGGCCGCATCGCTGTCCGCCACCGCGCAGGAACAATTGACCGAAGGCAAGGACTATCTGCGCCTGAAAGCGCCGCAAGTCGTCGAGTCGGGCAGCAAGGTCGAGGTGATCGAGTTTTATAGCTACGGCTGCAACCACTGCCGCGATCTTGAAGAATTCCTCGGACCGTGGATCAAGAAAGTGCCCGCTGACGTCGCGTTCAAGCGCGTACCCGTTGCATTTCAGCCCGCCTGGGCCAATCTCGGCAAACTGTATTACACCCTCGAAGCTCTGGGTCGCGAAGATTTGACGCCAAAAGTCTTTTTGGCGATTCACAGCGCCAACGTCAAACTGTTCGACGAAAAAGTGTTCTTCGAATGGGCTGGCAACAACGGCCTTGACGCTAAAAAAGTCGAAGAAATGTGGGGCTCATTTGCCATCAACAGCAAAATGAATCGCGCCAAAACGCTGGCCGGCAACTACTCGGTAGACAGCATTCCGATGCTGTTTGTTGATGGCAAATTCAAGGTGCAGCCGCACCTGCTCAAAGGCTCACACAAGGATGTGCCTGCCGCGCTCGACTTCCTGATCGCCAAGGCGCGGTCAGAGCGGAAGAAGTAGTTCGCGCCCAGGGACCCGTCCCATGCAAAGGCCGCGTCGATGTCAATCGCGCGGCCTTTTGTTTTTCTGGTGCAGCCCAACGTACACGCCATGACTCGCATCCATGACGCCCTGGGCGTCCAACACTTCCCGCTGCCTAACCCTGCCAACGCGCGCATTGCCAGCCTCGTGCCGTCCATCACCGAGACGCTGTTCGCGATGGGCCTGGGCTCGCAGGTCGTGGCGCGCACCGGCTTCTGCATTCATCCCGAGCCTGCCGTGCGCGACGTGCCTAAGGTGGGCGGCACCAAGGATGTGAACGTCAGCAAATTGCTTGAACTGGAGCCGACGCACGTCATCGTCAACATCGACGAAAACCGCAAGGCTACGGTCGACCAGCTGCGCAAGATGATCCCGCACGTGATCGTCACGCATCCGTTGGTGCCGGAGGACAATCTGTTGCTGTTCCGCCTGCTCGGCCACGCATTTGCCGGGGACGAGGCAGCGCTGAAGTTGTCTCGCGAGCTTGCCGACGCGCTCAGTCTGGCCCGTTCGGTGGGTGCTGACGCGGTGCCGGAGACGGTGCTTTACGCAATCTGGAAGAACCCGTGGATGACTGTGTCGCGTGACACCTACGTGGCCAATATGCTCGCCACGGTAGGCTGGAAGACGCTGCCGGTGCAGGCCGAAAAGCGTTATCCCGAGGTGCCGCAGGACGACGTGGCGTGGAAATCGTCTGAGCGCGTGTTGCTTTCGTCCGAACCGTATTCCTTCGGAGACGAACACATACAAGAGCTACGTGATGAGTGGGGACTCACTCAGCCCATCGAGCTGATCGACGGAGAAATGGTGAGCTGGTATGGCGTGCGGGCAATTGCAGGGCTCCGCTATCTGGCTGAATTGCGGCGAAAGCGTATTCAGCTTTCTGCTCAACCAGCCACCGCAGCCCGGCTAATCGCTCAAAACGCTTAAAGTCGAGAAATGACGTTATCGGCCGCTATGCCCTTGTTAAATGGTGCTTAAGAGAAAAAGGTGTACTGTTGGCGAATCGCATTTCGCTTGCATCCACCCGCCGCCGCACATACCCTGCAACGCTGTTCAACTCGCCAGGAGCGCATCATGAGTCGGTTCTTCGTACACAACGCCACCGTTGACGGCTGCGCTGCGGCAATGCCGGGTCGCCAGTAAATGCGCCTGAAGTGCCGCCGCACGCTGGCCATCGCCGGACTGATGGCGCTGGTGTCGCCCGTATGGGCCGCCGACATCGTCGTGTTTGCTGCAGGTGCCGCGAAGGAGCTCGTTTCACGCATCGAAACGCCGTTCACGCAAGCCACTGGCCATCGCATCAAGGCAACGTTTGACACCGTGGGCGCGCAACGCGAACGCGTGGAGCGCGCACCGCCCGATGCGCGGCCAGATGTGGTGATCCTGAGCGGCGCAGCGATTGCCCAGCTCAGCAAACTTGGCCTGATCGACACGGCCAGCATTCGCGACATTGGCGATGTACAGGTCGGGCTCGCCATGATCGCGACTGGAAACGCGCAAGGCCAATCCAC
>JANXNO010000684.1 GCA_025354075.1 Burkholderiales bacterium
TTATCGGCGAAGAAAACAAGGGCTGGACTTACGCCAAGTTTTTGCTCTCGCACGAGCGCACCGGCATCGCGGGCGTCGGGCGCTGCAAGCGCATCGTCAAGCGTCTGCACAACGTCGCGAAGCAAGCAAAATCAAACGGCAAACCGTTGATTGAAGACGTGCGTTTTCGTGATCGTCTGGCGCAGGTTGAAATCGAATTGCGCGCGCTCGAAATCACGCTGTTGCGTGTGCTCGATGCCGAGCGCGAAAAGCGTCAGCCGGGGCCCGAGGCGTCACTACTCAAGATCAAGGGCTCGGAGATTCAGCAGGTGTTGACCGAGCTCACGATGATGGCGGCAGGCCCTGCGGCGCTACCGTACGTTCGCGAAGGCGAGCAGGGAGCCGCCGACGTCGCGTGGCTGTCCAGCGAAGCGTTCCGCTACGCCACCGGGCACTATTTCAATTTCAGGAAGACCTCCATCTACGGTGGGTCCAACGAGATTCAACGCAACATCATTACGCAATTGGTATTGGGGCTGTAGTCATGGACTTTTCTCTCACTGAAGAACAAATTGCCCTCAAGGATTCCCTTGGCAAGTTTATTGATCGTGACTATACGTTTGATGATCGGTGGAAGGTGGTCAAGTCGACCGAAGGCTGGTCGCGCGCGCACTGGAATCAGCTCGCCGAAATCGGCCTGACGGCGCTGCCGGTGGCCGAGGCGGACGGTGGTCTGGGTGGTGGCGGTGTCGACACGATGATCGTCATGGAGCAGATTGGTCGCGGTCTGGTGCTGGAGCCGTATCTCGGCTGCGCGGTGTTGCCTGCCGCGTTGATTAGAGCAGCGGGCACCGAGGCAGAGCGCGCCGCATTGTCCGAAGGGCTCGCCAGCGGCGAGACGCTGTACGCCTTCGCGCACACTGAGCCAGGGCAGCGCTACGAACGCGCGGCGGTGGGCATGATGGCTGTGGCCAGTGGTGACGGCTATGCGCTCACTGGCAAAAAAATCAGTGTGCTCGGCGGCGATTGTGCGGACCAATTAATAGTGTCAGCTACCGTGACGGGCGACGCCGCCGCATCGCTGTTTGTGGTCGATGCCAAAGCCGCTGGCGTGACGCGGCTCGCGTATCCGATGCAGGACGCGCAACGCGGCGCGGACATCGAATTCAGCGACGTTAAAGTGGGCGCTGACGCGCTCCTGGGCACGCGTGGCGCTGCGCAAGCGGCCACCGACTACGCATTAGATGTGGCCTGTGCCGCGCTGTGTGCGGAGTCGGTCGGCGTGATGGACGAGCTGCTCAAGCAGACCATCGAGTACCTCAAAACGCGCAAGCAATTCGGTCGCGCGATCGGCACCAATCAGGCGTTGCAACACCGCGCGGTGGACATGATGATGCACGTAGAAATGTCGCGCTCGATGGCACTGGAAGCGGCGGTAGCGGTGGACAATCCTGATGCCGCAGCGCGCGCCAAAGCGATCTCCGGTGCCAAAACTATCATCGGTCAAGCCTGCCGCTTTGTCGGCCAGAA
>JANXNO010000005.1 GCA_025354075.1 Burkholderiales bacterium
GATCGACGTTGGCTAGCGCCACCGCCAAGCCTTCGAGGATGTGGGCGCGGGCGCGGGCCTGACGCAGTTCAAACTGGGTGCGGCGCGTGACGACTTCGCGACGATGCAGGATGAACTGTTCGAGGAAATCTTTCAGATTGAGCAGCCGTGGACGCATGTCCACCAGCGCAATCATGTTCATGCCGAAGCTGTCTTGCAGCTGCGTGTTTTTGTACAGATTGTTGAGGACGATGTCCGGGATTTCGCCGCGCTTCAGCTCGATGACGATGCGCATGCCCGACTTGTCGGACTCGTCACGCAGGTCGGAAATGCCTTCAAGGCGTTTATCGCGAACCAGTTCGCCGATTTTCTGCAGCAGCGTCGATTTGTTGACCTGATACGGAATTTCGTCAACGATGATGGCCTGACGATCCGTTTTGCCAATCGGCTCAAAGTGTGTCCGCGCGCGCATGACCACGCGACCGCGACCGGTGCGATAGCCGTTGTAGACACCTTCGAGACCGTAGATGAAGCCGCCGGTGGGGAAATCTGGCGCACGGACGATTTCGATCAGCTCGTCAATCGTCGCCTCCCCGTTGTTCAGCAACAGCATCGTGGCGTCAAGCACGTCTGACAAATTGTGCGGCGGAATGTTGGTGGCCATGCCCACGGCGATGCCAGACGAGCCATTGACCAGCAGATTCGGAAATTTGGCCGGCAGAACGGTGGGCTCAAGCTCCTTGCCGTCGTAATTCGGCTGGAAATCGACCGTTTCTTTTTCCAGATCGCCGAGCATTTCCGCCGTGATCTTCTGCAAACGGCACTCGGTGTAGCGCATCGCGGCGGCATTGTCGCCATCCACCGAGCCAAAGTTGCCCTGCCCGTCCACCAATTGATAGCGCATGGAAAAATCCTGCGCCATCCGAACCAGCGTGTCATAAATTGACGCATCACCGTGCGGGTGAAATTTACCCATCACCTCGCCCACCACACGGGCGCACTTCACATAGGGACGGTTGTGAACGTTGTTGGTCTCATGCATGCCGTACAGCACGCGGCGATGCACCGGTTTGAGGCCATCCCGCACATCGGGCAGCGCGCGCCCCACGATCACGCTCATGGCGTAATCGAGGTAGCTGGAGCGCATTTCCTGTTCCAGGCTGATCGGGAGGGTTTCTTTAGCGAATTGATCCATATCGGGGGCGATTACCTGACAGTGAGTGCGAGAGCGACCAAAAGGGTCAACCCACTATTTTAGTCGGCTATCGAATCTTCGCCTAGACGGCACGTAAGTTGTGTCGGAGTTGCGTAACTGACACAGGTTGGTAGGCGTTTGTAGGACAAGTGCGATACATGACAGATGCGCGTTGCCAGCCCCAAAAGGGCAGTGGTATATTGCGTCAGGAGGGGGCTTTGCAGTCTGCCGCTGTATGGTTGTGCAGTGGGTAGCGTAAAGCCACCGTGACATCGACTCAAGCCTTCAAGGGGTAAAAAATCAATGAAACTTCGTTTAATCGCTAGCGCTGTCTCGGTTGCAGTAGTGGCGCTTTCCGCGAGCGTAGTGTTCGCTCAGGCCAATCCGGCCAACAGCGCCTACCTGCTGTCCGCCACTGGCTCAGCTGAGAACAACGTCGTACGTAGCGGTCGCTACGGCACGAACAACGCATCGTGCAATCTGTGCTGGCGCACCGGCTTCTGGACCCCTGCAATGGCCATCGCCGAATGCGATCCAGATCTGGTGAAAAAAGCAGCACCGGCACCTGTTGCCCCCGCCGCACCCGTTGCTCCAGCCGCTGCTGCCGAGCCAACACCCGCACCTGCTGCTCCTGTGGCCCCGGCCGCTCCGGTGATGCCTGCTGCACCCGCTGTGCAGAAGATCACGCTGGCGTCCAAAGCGCTGTTCGACTTTGATAAGGCCATCCTCAAACCTGAAGGCCAGGCCGTTCTTGATCGTGAAATCGTTTCGCGCATCAAAGAAGTGCAAAAGCTTGAACTCGTTCTGGTCACCGGCCACACTGATCGCCTTGGCTCACAAGCCTACAACCAGAAGCTCTCCGAGCGTCGTGCGGCTGCAGTTGCCGCGTACCTGGCTGGCAAGGGCGTAGCCAAAGACAAGATCGAAACACTCGGCATGGGCAAAACCCAGCCAGTGCCAGGCGTTGTTTGCAACCAGTCAAACCGCAAGGCTCTGATCGCTTGCCTGCAACCGCATCGTCGTGTTGAAGTCGAAGTCAAGGGCGAAATCGTTATCCGTAAATAACGGTTAGCGCTCGCTAGAAAAACCCCGCTCCGGCGGGGTTTTTTGTTGGTACGCGCTGCCGAGCGCATGATTTTTCGCCCTGATGCGCAGGGCAGGTTTTACCGATGGATGCCTGTCGCCTATGTCAACCCTAATTTCTGCCCGCTGGCTCATCACACCGACCGACAACGGCGTTCAAACTTTCGAAGACGGCGCTTGCCTGATCGGCGCGGATGGGCGCATCAGGGCTGTCGGCAAAAAGGTAGCATTGCTGCAACTACCCGAAGCAGCCCTCGCCGAACATGTGGATCTTCCGAACCACCTACTCGCGCCCGGCCTGATCAACGCCCACTGCCACAGCGCCATGACCTTGCTGCGCGGCGCGGCGGATGATCTGCCGCTTCAACGCTGGCTTAACGAGCGCATCTGGCCGATGGAAGGGGCACTGGTCGACGAACATTTCGTTCAGGTAGGCACCCAGCTCGCCGCTGCTGAAATGCTGCTCGGCGGCACCACCACCTGCGCCGACATGTACTTCTACTCCAGAGCCGCCGCACAGGCGTTCCTGAGCTTCGGCATGCGTGCCGTAATGGCATTGCCCGTCATTGACTTCCCGACCCGTTACGCCACCGATGTTGACGCCTACATCAGCCTTGGCCTGTCCGTGCGCGATCAATTTATCGACGAACCGATGCTGTCGTTCGCGCTCGCCCCGCACGCTCCGTACACCTGCAGCGACGCTACATTTCAGCGCGTGCTCGCGTTCGCCAACGAACTGGGCATTCCCGTACACACGCACCTGCAAGAAACCGCGCAGGAGGTCGTCGATGCCATCGCGCTGACTGGCGAACGTCCTGCTGCGAGACTCGCCCGACTCGGCGTGCTCGGGCCGGATTTTTTCGCCGCACACTGCGTTCATCTCGACACGTCTGACATTGCCCTGCTTGCGCAATACGGCTCATCGGTCGTGCATTGTCCTTCGTCCAATTTGAAGCTGGCCAGCGGTCTTGCGCCCATCGCACAGCTGCTTGCCGCGGGCGTCAACGTCGGGCTCGGCACCGACGGCGCAGCCAGCAACAACCGCCTCGATATGTTTGAAGAAATGCGCCTCGCCGCCCTGCTCGGCAAAGTGCAGGCCAATGACGCCTCAGTGGTCACGGCCGCGCAGGCGTTCACCCTCGCAACCCTCGGCGGCGCCCGTGCCACGGGCCTCGCCACAGTCGCAGGCTCGCTTGAGGTCGGCAAAGCGGCCGATCTGATCGCCGTGTCGCTCGAAGCGCCAGGCATGCAACCACTGTTCGATCCTGTCTCGCACTTCGTTTACACCGCGTCGCGCGCCAACGTCACGCACGTGTGGGTTGCCGGCAGTCCTCGGGTCAGCAACGGCAAACTGCTCATGAGAGCGGCTCGTGCAATGGCAGAATTAGCGCCACAAATTTCAGCGTTCAGCGAACGCGTCACCGCATTGCGAAATTGATTTACCCCATGCAGCACACCGACAAAAACACCGCCAATACTGATCCTGCCGAGCTCGCAAAATTCTCCGCGCTCGCCAGCCAATGGTGGGACACACAAGGCAAATTTCGCCCGCTGCATGACATCAACCCGCTGCGCCTCGCGCTGATTGATCAGGCGAGCGGCGGCGTCAAAGGCAAACGTGCCATCGACATCGGCTGCGGCGGCGGGCTCGTGTCCGAAGGTTTGGCCCGAATGGGCGCACAAGTCACAGGCGTCGACATGGCGAGCAAAGCGCTGGCGGTTGCAAAGCTTCACGCGCTAGAAGCCAACATAGTCGTCGACTACCGCGAAGCCACGGCAGAAGCCATGGCTGCCGAATTGCCCGAACAATTTGACGTCGTCACCTGCCTCGAAATGCTTGAACACGTGCCCGACCCTGCGTCTGTCGTGAACGCTTGCGCCAAGCTCGCCAAGCCCGGTGCCACGCTTTACTTCAGCACCATATCGCGCACAGCAAAGGCGTACGCATTGACCGTGCTGGGCGCTGAATACATCCTGGGCCTGCTACCGAAAGGCACCCACGAATACGGCAAATTTCTGAAACCCTCAGAACTCATCAATTTCGCCCGCAGCGCAGGATTACAGCTGGTTGAAATGCGCGGCATGGAGTACAACCCGTTCACTCACATCGCGAAATGGAAAGACGACACCACGGTAAATTACCTCATCGTGTGTCGCAAGACTTAACAGCTTTTGGCTCGAAGTACCGTAAAACCTGGGCATAGAGCGATAAAACGTCAATTATCGATAAACGGCGTTTTTTGTTGTTTAGCCCAAATGGAATAGGCGTTTAAGAATAAAGCTGTACGTCTCGTAATGCGCGCGAAACCGGCCAATCCACGCCCCGCATCGCGCCACCGAAACAGCCTCGTCCTTGGTAGAATTTAAAGATTGGGCGGTTAGCTCAGCGGTAGAGCACTGCCTTCACACGGCAGGGGTCACTGGTTCGAACCCAGTATCGCCCACCAATAATCGTTGCGGAATCAAGGACTTGAAGCCATCGCTCAAGTCCTTTTTTTTGACGACGCGATCAAGGATGCGCTGCTACGCATTAAACTTTCCCGAGTCGCACAGCGCACTTCAGGCGCAAATTGCAAAATGCCCAACCCCGCAAAACTCATTTTTATGTGTGGCAAGATGGCCGCTGGCAAATCGACGCTCGCTGCGGAGCTGGCTGAACGGGAAAGCGCTGTCCTTCTGGTGCAGGACGAGCTTCTGGAGCGCTTGTTTCCTGGCGAAATCACTGACATCCCGGGTTTCGTCAAGTACTCGTCGCGACTTATGGCGGCAATTGCGCCTGTCATTGCCGCTTTGCTGGCAAAAGGCGTGTCGGTGGTGCTCGATTTTCCCGGCAACACGACTGCACAACGTGCATGGTTTCGGCAATTATTTGAAGGCGCAAATGCGCAACATGAACTGCATTTTGTCGACGCCCCGGATGCCCTGTGCAAACGTCAACTCAAGCATCGAAGCAGGCACCTTGCTCCCGACACAGCGTGGACGACGGACGCTGAGTTCGAAGCGATCACCGCTTATTTTCAGCCACCGTCGACTGATGAAGGCTTCAATGTCATTTATTACAAACGTGCCTGACGCTGAACAGCGCCGGGCGCGTTCGCTTGCATGCTGATCCGTAACGCGGTCGCCGACGACTTCGCGCAGATCCTCGCACTCAACGAAGGATCCGTCCGGTTCCTAAGCCCACTGAGCCTTGAACGGCTGACGGCGCTGCACGCGCAGGCGGCCTACCACCGCGTCGTCACGACTGACCAGCAGCAGGTTCAAGCGTTCCTGCTTGCGCTGCGCGAGGGTGCCGACTACAACAGCGTGAACTACCGATGGTTCGCTGATCGCCTGCCACAGTTTTTGTACATTGACCGCGTCGTTGTCTCGACCGCTGCCCGGGGAAAAGGCTACGGCCAACGGCTGTACGAAGACCTGATTGCTTACGCACAAACAACGCGTGTCACGCCGATCACCTGTGAGTTCGATATTGAGCCGCTGAACGCGTCGTCACAGCGCCTACATCAAGCCTTCGGCTTGGTGCTGAATATTTCGGGTAATTAAAAACTTTTTCAATGGCAGACTGAAATTTTGCACGGTAAGGAATCTGATTAAGATAACCGAATGTTATTTTGTTCTCTGCAGTTACCCAGTCTTTTGTTTCAGCGCTTTTGTCATCTTCCATCCATCGATAAGGATCTTT
>JANXNO010000027.1 GCA_025354075.1 Burkholderiales bacterium
CCACGGGCTGATCGCGCATGTCAAAGGCCGTCCGCCGGATCGTGAGCACCGGCGTGCCCACTTTGATCTTCAACAGTTTGGCGTGATCGGCTGACGCAGCCTCCGCCCGCAGGCGCTCGTCCGTGCGCACGACAGTGATGCCGAACGCCTCCTGATACAGGTTGTAAATGGTGTTCGGACGCTCTTTGAACTGCGCAGCAGACAGCTTTTCAAAGCGCGCCTGATCAATGGTGATGTCGTCGACCGAAACGACTTCATTGAGCAGGGAGAGCTTGTTGCGGACGTGAAACGTGGGCGCACCCACTGCGATTTTCAGCCGTGCAGCGGCCTCGTCGTCGGCCACTGATTTGTGGAAAAACACAGCCTCCACCAGCGGATAGCTCTTCGCGCCCTTTTGTGGCACGATGTGAAAAAAGTAGAACAGCAAGCGCTCCCGGTCATGCGAGGATACGTATGTACCTTTGCCCTGCTGGCGAATCAGGATGCGGTTTTCAACCAGTTCGTCAATGGCTTTGCGCAGCGTGCCGATCGACACACCGTATTCCATGGCCAATTGTCGTTCGGACGGAATGAGCTGGCCGGGCTTCAAGTCGCCGGTGGCCAGCTGCTCCATCAGCGCGCGTTGCACGCCCTTATAGAGCGGGCCGCCGTCTAGGTTATTCATGTTTAACGTTCATAACTTGGGGCGCTTCAACGCCGTCGGGACCGCGAATCACGTGCAAGTAGCTTTTATAACAATCCTTTGAGTGTATAGGGCTTTCAGTGCAAACTGCAATAAGTCGACTTTTGTACAAATGCGCGTACAGTCGTTGTTCGCAAGCCGTCATAGCCAAAAGCTGTTACTTCTCAGCACCGTCTGAAACTTGAATCAATGGGGGCGCAGTACGATTTTTGCAGATGCACTCCTGCCTTCGTGCAAGTCAGAAAACGCTGCCGCGCCGTCTGCCAGCGCGCGCTCTTCCACCCAGCCGCAGTCGCCGAACGCATTGGCATGCAGCGCGGCGACGGTCGCCCGCAAATCGACCATGGTGTAGGTGTACGTACCAATGAGCGTGATTTCGGCAAGTGTGAGCTTCCGCATGTCAATTTCGCTCGCCCAATCTTGCAGGCCCACGTGCACTATGACGCCGCCGTGCCGGATCGCCTTGAGCGCAGCTACCCGCGTGTGCTTCGAGCCGACGCAATCGAAGACTATGTCACACGAGCTTTCAGCGGGTCCGGCCGCTGTGATGGGATCAAACGCCTGCGTGTCGGCATGCCTGGCGACGCTCGCCCGTCGCAATGCGTTGGTCTCGGCTACTTGCACGCCGCGCACACCGTAGTTGCGCAATAACAGCGCTACGAACATGCCGATCGCTCCGCCGCCGATGACCAGCGAGCGGCATTCCTGCAGCGGCCTGACGCTCGCGCGCTGCGCCATGTGCAACGCGTGCAGTGCGGTGGCCGCAGGCTCGGTGAGCGCGGCGCGTGTGGCGTCCATGTCTGACGGAATTTCAATCAGACATTTGACTGGAATCGTCATGAATTCAGCGTAAGCACCGGGGCGCGTCATGCCCACCATGCTGCGGTTGCTGCACAGATTGCTGCGGCCCTGAGCGCAATAGTCGCAAACGCCACACGCAATCAGCGGATTGCCGGTGAAACGCTGGCCGAGATACGCGCCCTCGACCACAACCCCTGCGAATTCATGGCCCAGAATAATTGGCGGGATGCGGCGCGGATCATGGCCATGGTAGGCATGCATGTCGCTGCCACAAATGCCCACTGCATCGATACGCAGGCGAACTTCGTCAGCAGCAAGACGCGATGCCATCGGTTCATCGCGGTAGGTCATTTGCTGCGTCGCCGTATTCACCAACGCCTTCATTGCGCTACTTTGCACTGAATCCTCCGTCGACAAAAATAGTTTGCCCGGTCACGTACGCGCTGGCGTTCGACGCCAGAAAGATCGCAGTCCCATATAGATCGGGCAACTCGCCGTTGCGGCCGATCATCGTAGCGTCGGCGTTTTTTTGTGCTTTTGCAGCGTCAGCAAACACCGGTGCCGTCAGCGGCGTGTTGAAAAACCCTGGAGCAATGGCATTGCATGTCACGCCGAAAGCGCTCCAGTATTCAGCGGTCGCTCGCGTCAGCTGCATGACGCCACCCTTGGACGCGCCGTAGGGGCCGCTGTTGTTGAAGGCGCGCACCGACTGAAGCGATGCGATGTTGATGATGCGGCCCCAACCCTTCGCCTTCATTGCGGGCGCCAATGCGTGCGTCAGGAAAAAGGGTGCCGCCAGATTAATGGCCAGGGTCGCATCCCAGTCTGCGTCTGTGAGTTCCGGGAAGGGGCGACGAATGTTGATGCCCGAGCAGTTCACCAAAATGTCTGGTGCACCGTAAGGCAGCGCTGCATCCACACACGCTTGTTTCAGCGCCTCGCGATCAGCGAGATCGACGGCGATACCGGTAGCGCTAATTCCCTCGCTGTGCAATTCAGCGCAGGCACCGCTGAGTTCGCTCGCGCGCCGAGCCATCAAAATCAGACGGGCACCCTGGCTGCCGAGCGCGTAGGCTATCGCTTTGCCGATACCCGAGTTGCCGCCCGTGACCACCGCAACGCGGTTGGCCAGGTCAAAGAGACTGTCAAGTCGCATCGCTGACTTGCCGCTACACCGTCACCGGTGCACCCCTGTCGAAGGTTTCGTTCTTGAAGTATTTGTCGAGCCGGTCGTCGCCTGTCCGCGCATGCGCTTCCATACCTTCAAGTCGCGAAATGCGCGCGGTGATCTGTCCGAGTTCGCGATTGGCCTCGCGCGTGGCGCGTTGCCAGGTTAGAGTTTTCATGAACTTGTGCACCGACAGTCCACCCGAGTAGCGCGCTGCACCTTTGGTTGGCAGGATATGGTTGGGGCCGCTGACCTTGTCGCCATACGCCACGGTTGTTTCTTCACCGAGAAACAGGGATCCGTAACAGGTCAGGTTTACCAGCCACCAGTCGAGGTCTGCGCATTGCACTTCGAGGTGCTCGCTGGCGTAGCGATCAGACACCTGTACCATCTCTTCACGCGTGTCACAAAGAATAACCTCCGCATAATCGCGCCAGGCCGCACCCGCTGCCTCGCGCGCGACCGGTGGGAGCTTGTTGATCAACAACGGCACCAGTCGCATCACTTCATCGGCGAGCGGGCGCGACGTGGTGAACAACCACATCGGGCTCTCGTGGCCGTGTTCTCCCTGCCCCACCAGGTCGCTTGCCACAATGTACGGATCAGCTGTTTCGTCAGCGAGCACCGCGACTTCCGAAGGTCCTGCGAACACGTCAATGCCCACTTTGCCAAACAGCAGCCGCTTGGCCTCGGCGACGAATTTGTTACCTGGACCCACGATGATGTCGGCGGGCTTTCCCGTGAACAGGCCATACGCCATAGCACCAATGGCCTGTACGCCGCCGAGCGTCATCATGGTGTCGGCACCGGCCACCTGCATCGCATACAGCACGTGCGGGTGCATGCCCGGTTCAACCGGTTTCCCGTCCACCAGCCCGCGATACGGCGTGGAGCACGCAATCACATTTTTTACGCCTGCGACCTTGGCCGTCGCTACGCTCATGTAGGCCGAGGCGATGTGTGCGTAGCGACCGGTCGGAACGTAGCAGCCTGCCACGTTGCAGGCGATCAGCCTTTGCCCAGCGGTCAAGCCGGGCGAAATTTCCTTTGCAAATTCCACACACGATGCTTTCTGCGCCTCCGCAAATCGCTTGACCTGAGCCGCGGCGAACTCAATGTCGCGCTTGACCTGCTGCGGTATGTCTCTGGTTCGCGCGTCCGCCATCTCGGGCGTGACCACAATAGCCCCGCTCCACTGATCGAGTTTCAGCGCATATTCGCGCACCGCAACCTCGCCCCGGACCTCGATGTCGAAAAGCATTTTTGAGGCGACGCCCTGCGCGGTGTTGGTTTCCGTCTCAGGCGTTTTGGTGGCTTTTCTTAAATAGGTGATCATGATGAACGCTGCACAATAAAATTCGTGGGCACGGGCTAGAACTTGAGAGCCGTAACGCCCCACATCGACAATGCGGGAACAAAACCGATGATCGCTGAGACCAGAATCATCGCGGCCACAAAGGGCACCGCTTTGCGCGCAATCGCCGAAATCGGCGTTCGCGTCAATCCACTCATGACGAACAAATTCAAACCAAACGGCGGCGTGATGAAGCCCAGGCCCAGCGTGGTGATCATGAACACGCAGAAGTGAATCTCGTTCATGCCGACCTTCTGCGCCAGCGGCAGCAGTAGCGGCCCGAGCACCACAATATTGGGCCCGGTTTCCATGAACATGCCTGCGATGATGAGGATCGTAAGCATCAGCAACACGACCTCGGTGTAGCCGACGCCGAAGTCCATGACCCAAGCGACGAATGTCTGCGGAATATCGAGCACAGTCAGCGCCTGCGAAAACAGCAGTGCGACGGCAATGATTGGCAATACGACGCCGCACACGCGGGCCGACGTGCCGAGCATTGCGGGCAAATCTTTGAGCGTCAACGTCTTCTGAATAAAGCCAATCACCAACGCCACAGCCACGGCAATCGCGGCAGATTCAGTCGGCGTGAAGATGCCCGAATAAATGCCACCGAGAATAATCAGCGGGATCGACAGCCCCCACTTCGCATCCCACAACGCATGACGCCACACGGCGAAACTGAAGCGGCCCGTGGACTTTTCGTAATTGCGAATTCGGTTGATGATGGCATTGGTCAACATAACGGCAATAAGCACCATCACGCCGGGCAAAAACGCTGCCTGAAACAGCGTGCTCGACGAAATGCCGAGTACGAGGCCTATGATGATGTACGCGATGGAGGGCGGAATCAGGATGCCGGTGCAGGCACCCGACGCGACTAGTGCACACGCGTAATCAATGGGATAGCCGCGCTCCTGCAAGCGCGCCATCGTGAGCCGACCAACCGCAGCCGCGTCGGCCGCGTCCGACCCGGAGATGCAGGCGAACAGGCCACAGCCCATCACGGTCGACGTGCCAAATCCTGATCGAAAGCTGCCGAACGTTGCCTCGGCAAAATTGAGAAGTTTGATGCCCAGTCCGGAGCGCACCATCGCGTCACCCGTGAGCACAAACAGCGGAATGGCGATCAGCGCAAACGAGTCGACGCCCTCAAACAAGGCTTCGCCCACCAGCGTCAGTGGCAGCACATCAGTGAGCCACAAAATCACCACAGTACCGAGGCCCATCGCGGCCCAGAATGGCACGCCGAATATCAGCAGTACGATGGCACCGAAGACGCAGAGAGAAACGATCATAAGCTGCTTTTATTCATCAAACATCGCCTTGCCTGCGAAGACCGGACGGCCCGCCTGCATGTCCCGCCAGTCGCGGGCAATGGCCTGCAGCGAACGAAATACGACCAACGTGAAACCGAGTGGCACAGCAATCTCAAACCACGCTTTGTTGATGCGCAAAACCGGCGTCGTTCCGCCTAGCGTGACGAGCTGGACGACAGTGTGCAGCGACCAGTACACGGCGATCAAAGCAAAAGCGATCGTGCAAAGTTCGGCGAAGATGTAGAGCCATCCTTTCGCCCGCTCGCCGACACGACTGATAAGCACGTCAAAGCGGATATGTGCCCGCTCCTTCACGCCATACGCAGCACCGATGTAGCCAAGATAGATGAACAGATACTGAGCGGTTTCTTGTGACCACGCAGACGAAAAGTTGAGTCCGAAGCGACGCAGCACTTCCTGAACGATGACGATGCACACGAACAAGTAAGCAACCAGCATCGCGTATCGCTCGGCATTTTCATCGAGCGTTTTGAGCCATCCGTGATCGCTACCGACATGCTCGTCGAGGGCGAGGCCAGTGACGAAAAAGCTGGTGCCCACAAGTACCAGTAGAAACTCGCCAAGATCACCCAGTCGAAACGGCATGGCCCCTGTGGTGCGCTGAGCAACAAGTGACGTGAGCACCCACACCACATAGATGATCGCGATGGCGAGTGAGATGCGATAGGCGAGACGGGCGGTCATTTGGAGTTACGGCAGTGTTAACCAGTCAAGATGTAGGAGCGGCCTGCCGCTCCTACAAAAACCAGTTAGCCCTGATAATCACCCACGGTGATCGAGCCCTTGGTGTTTGCCGCCGCTTTGAGCTTTTCAAACGCAGCGACCGAGCCCGCCAGCTCAATTTTGTCTTCGTCCCATTCCTTGCGCGCTTCACCGCATTGCTCTGCCCAACGCTGAAACTCTGCTGGCGTCGGGTTGTAGAACTTGGTGCCGGTCGCGGTCATGATGCGCATCGACTCAGCGCGCGCCTTTTCGATCTGCGCAAACGTCTGAATTTGCGTTAGTCGCGACGCCTCATCGAACCCCGCCTGCTGGTCTTTGGGCAGCGCGTTAAACCATGCATTGTTCGCCGCAAACATCTGAGCGTCGGGGACGGAGCGGACAAAACTCACCGTCTCCAGAATGTCACTGAATCCGAACGTTGCGAGCGCGGCCAATGCGGGATCCAGCGCGTCAGCGACGCCTTGTTTGATGGCAGTTGCCGTCTCGCCCCAAGACACCACGGTCGGGTTCGCGCCAGCCAGGCGATAAAACTTTTGCAGCAATTTTGATGGCGGTACGCGCATCTTCACGCCCTTCATATCGTCAGGCGTTTTGATCGCTTTGCCAAAGCCGCGACGCGTGGCGACGGTGCGTGGGTCGACTGTGAAATAGAACATCGGCTTGTAGCCTTTGTCGAGCACCTTCGGCGTGATCTCATCGTTCCACGCCTTGCTATTCACCAGGTTCGCAAACTTCTGGTTTTCACCGCACCAGTAAGGAATGTTGATCAAATCAACGGCCTTGGTGTACGGCGAAAAATTCGACAACGACACTGCGCCGCCCTGCACGGTGCCTGCTTGAATGCGCTGCGCCAACGCGGCACCCACCGCGAGCTGGCCCGCCGGAAAGAGGCGCACGTACATCTTTTCGCCCGATGCCTTCCACACGTTGTCGCGAAAGGCAGCCTGCATGACTGGGTATTTCACGTAGTCCTCCAGTTTGTATTCGGTGGCGAACATCATGTTGTATTTCGCCGCCTTGCGTCGCGATTCGTCCTCCTTCGACGTCTGCGCAACCGCATCATCGCTCCACAAAAATCCGCCCGTGCCCGCGAGCACAGCGACAGTGAATCCATACCTGCCTGCCACGTCCAAAAACCGACGGCGTTCCGGTCCAGCCTTGTTGTCCATCCATGTGCTCCTTTAGTGTTTGTGTTGGCTACCGACGTCATAGTGCGTCGTTTGCAGCGCTTTCGTGACGGGATTTACCCCGGGTTTCGGGGTAAATTTCGCCCAGGTGACGTTAAGCTGATTCGTATAAACGGGTCAGTGAAAATTCACGATGCCCTAACGATTCCGCAGCGGTCAAGCGTCCGTTGACGGTGCGAATCATGCAATCGAGCAGCGCGTCACCGGCGTCATCCATGGTCATTTCCCGTCGCAGCAGGCCTGACGTATCCACGTCCACATGTTCGCTCATCAAGCGGACAGTTCGCGGATTTGCACAGATCTTTATTACCGGCAAAATAGGGTTGCCAATCACGTTGCCCTGACCGGTTGGGAAAAGATGTACGACGTAGCCCGCGGCTGCACACAGCGTGACCATTTCGGCTGCGGCTGAAGATGAGTCCATGAACCAGAGGCCGGGTGATGTAGGTACCTCGGCTTTGTCAAGCACGCCATCGATCTTGCACTTGCGACCGATTTTCTGGATATTGCCGAGCGCCTTTTCCTCGATAGTGGTCAAGCCGCCCGCAATGTTGCCTTTGGTTGGCTGCGAGTCGGACAGGTCACTGGTTTTGTGCCGCTCGATCATGGCTTGATAGCGATCAAACATGAACATGAAATCTTTCCACACCTTCGGTGTGCGGCAGCGGGCTTCGAGGATCGATTCACCACCGGTGATTTCGGAGGTTTCGCCAAAAACGAGTGTCGTTTTAAGCGGGTAAAGCTTGTCGAATGCGTTACCCACGGTTGGGTTTGCACCGCAGCCGGACGTCGTGTCGGACTCGCCGCATTTGGTGGACACCCATAGCTCGCTGATGGGGCATTCCACGCGATGAATTTCGCTCGCGTCTTGCAGGAATTTTTTTGCGGCCGCCGACGCGCGCATGATCGTGTCGTGATCGCCGTGACCTTCAATGCCAAGACCGATGACGGGCTTTCCGGTAGCTCGGATCCCATCTGCCACCTTCATGGCCCACTGATCCTCGATACCAATGACCACCACTGCGGCCACATTAGGGTTTGAGCCGGTGCCAATCAGCGTACGAAAGTGCAAATCAAGGTCAGCACCGAATTGCAAACGACCATACGAATGCGGGATCGCCATCGTGCCTTTGATGTTGTTGGCAACGGCCTCAGCGGCGGCGTTGGACAAATCATCGACCGGCAGAATGATGACGTGATTGCGAACACCGACACGACCGTTTTCGCGGCGGTATCCCCAGAATTTTGTTTTCTTTGAAATCATGATTTGATTAGGCTTTAAGCTGAATATTGGGTGTAGTCTTGGTTCGCTCCCCTTCAAGGGGAGGGCTAGGGTGGGGATGGTTTACGACGAGGTCGCAACTAACAACCATCCCCCACCTAACCTCCCCCTTGAAGGGGGGGAACAGTACGATCCGTGGCCTTAGTTCGGTTGAGCAAAACGCCCTACCAGCGCTTCGTCTTTACGTTATGCACATGAAGGTGCTCACCTTTTTTTATCGGCGCAACCACTTTGCCAATGTCAACGCCATACTTGATCACGGTGTCGCCGACTTTGAAATCTTTGAGCGCGACCTTGTGCCCAATCGGGATGTCGCTCTTGAGCGAAACATTCACCGTCGAATCCGGCTCCATGATCCAGCCGGTAGTTTTTTGGCCGACCTTGCAGCCTTCCACCACGACGACGCCAACGCCATCGTCTTTCTCATGCACTACGAAATGAATCATTGCTTGCTTTCCTAAACTTGCTGAATTCGTTATTTTCACTCATCTAGATGATATAGATGAGCTAGATGACTCGTAGAATATCAATATTGTCAAAAAGTGCAAGTGAGCTTCTCAAAAATGCGGATCGTAATCACTGAATTCATGGACGACGACGCGGTTGCCACGCTCGTCAAAGCCTTCGGCGAAGGCAACGTCACGTACGACCCGACGCTGGTCGACAAGCCCGATGCGATGGCCGCCGCTGCCGCCGATTGCGACGCACTGATCGTGCGCAACCGCACTCAGGTTCGCGGCGCATTGCTCGACGCCTGCAAGCGCGCGCGCGTGATCGGTCGCCTTGGCGTCGGGCTCGACAACATTGATGTTGTCGCCTGCGAAGCGCGCGGCATGAAGGTGATTCCCGCCACGGGCGCGAATGCGCTCGCCGTCGCTGAATACGTGATTGCCACGGCCATGATGCTGCGCCGCGCGAGTTATCTGAGCACAGCAGACGTGGTTGCAGGCAAGTGGCCGCGCAATGCGCTGTCCGCCGGACGCGAGACGGCGGGCAGCACGCTGGGCCTCATTGGCTATGGATCAATCGGCCAGATGACGGGGGTCTTGGCGCACGGCCTTGGCATGAAGGTCATCGCGTACGACCCGGCGATTTCGGCGGATCACCACGCATGGAACGGCGCGGCGCGGCGCGTTGACTTGGCGACCTTGATCACCACCGCCGACGTCATCAGCCTGCACGTTCCCTTGGTTGACGCAACGCGCAACATATTCAACGCCGAACGCATCGCGGCGATGAAGTCCGGCGCTATTTTGATCAACACCGCACGCGGCGGGATCATTGAAGAAACCGCGCTCGCCGCAGCGCTCAAGAGCGGACATTTAGGCGGCGCAGCGATTGACGTTTTTGCGACTGAGCCGTTGCCTGCATCTGATGCGTTCACCGGTTGCCCGAATTTGATCCTTACACCGCACATCGCGGGCGTGTCGTTCGAGGCGAATGTGCGGGTGTCGTCAATGATCGCGGATGCGGTGATTCGAGCGTTGGCTTAATTTCCAAAATAGTTTTGCAGGAGCGGCTCTGCCGCGACCCACTTTCCGAAGTGGATACGGGTCGCGGCACAGCCGCGCCTACATTTAGAGCACGAAAGAGATAAACGTGGCC
>JANXNO010000135.1 GCA_025354075.1 Burkholderiales bacterium
CGCCGCCGCCATCGCCCGCCCCGATCCCCACGCCCAAGCTGCGGCCACCGCCTCCGTTGCTGCAACAAGGCGGCCCGGGCTGCGGTTTGGTGGCCCTGGCGTTCTGCGACACCTTCAACGCGCCGTCTGTCATCCGTGGTCGGGCGGGCGAACTCGACGCGAGTCGATGGAGTGCCGGTCGGTTGTTGCCCTCGCTGGGTAGCAGTTCGGGCGAATACACCGCCATCGGACCAGCCACGCTGCGACCGTGCCGCAGCGACCTGCCGTCAATGGTCTCTCCGCCGAATGACGCGCTCATCTGCAACGCCAACAACGCCCTCTCAAGCCCACATCTAATGGTGGCCGTTGCTGCGCAAAACTACGGACAGAACGCTTATCGAATCCGCCAGCCCTTCGATTTCGCGGGTCGCACCGGCAAGATCGTTTTCGATGTAGACGCGACCGTGGAAAACCCGTTGCTCGGCTGGGTCTCAGTAGCGCTGGTCGAAGATCCGACTGCAGCGCCCACCTTCGTACTCGCCTCGGGCAATGACGAAAGCAGCGCTATTCCCAAGACCGGTGTCGAGTTACAGTTTCAGTTCAACTGCGCTGTCGCCGGTGTTGCTTTGCGAATGGTGCAGCTGTACAGCAACTACACACCCACCACGATCACTCCGCCGTCGCCTGCACCGTGCATTCGGACGCAGCACGATCATCTCAATCGTTTCGAAGTGCGCGTGTCGCAGCAGAATATCGAGATCTGGGCCACGGCGCCATCGACCGACGGTCGCAATTTTCCATCTGCGGTGCTGATGTTCAGCACGCCGGTCAACCTTTCTTTTACGCGCGTTTACGTATCGATTAGCGTGCATAACCATGCCACGCTTAAGTACTACGTAACGTACAGCATCGACAAAGTTCGCATGGATGCCTGGGTGACGCGTTGGGACAATGTGGGGTTTGACGGGCCAGTGATTCGTAACTGGCGCGAGTACGAAGTTCCCGATGCGCTGGCTCCCGTACGTGATCTGGTCAACGTTGGTTATCGCGTCAACGACGCGGCCGATGGCCCGGGTCAAACGCTCCACTTGCGTAACGTCGACAAGACCAATGCCGTCTCGGCACGCTTATCAGTCAGCATGTGGTACTTGATTGTGCCGAGCTTCAGGGGGCCGCTGACAGAATTCGTTTTGCGCTATCGACTAAATGGCAATGCTTGGCGGGAGCGTATGTTCAGTGAAGGCGAACTGCGCGCCTTGGATAACCATGCCAATGGACAGCTCAGCCAGATGCTCGATGTTGCTTTAACAGACCTCGTTCAAGGCGATAACACGCTCGAATTTGTAACGTTCAATGTGCCGCAAAGTTATCCACCGGTCATACAAAACATTGATCTGGTGTTACAGACGCAATGAGTCAACCGGCAATGGAAACGTAGCAATTCGCCTGCGCAATTCGAACCGTTCAACTGCTTGTTTTTCTGTCCGAACTGCGCGTAGCTTTTGATAGAAAACGCCACTGAATGCGAGCTTGGGTCGACATAAAGTCGAATCTTGACTATTTGCACTTGGCGGTTTCCATCACGAAGCGGAGTAGGAGGATTGTTCGAGGGACGCTACCTCGTTGGGGGTCAGGTAGCCTCGATGCAGCGCAGCGAAATCGACGAACCCAACGCAACCATTTCGCAATTGCATTTCATTGCATCGCGGCTACGACGCGACGATCATCATGTCGACGAGCGCAACGCCGCAAACGCCTCATCGTCCGTTATCACGCGCATTTCCCCCGACGCAATTCCGTCCACTCGCCACGGCCCAATCGCCACCCGAATCAACCGCAGCGTCGGCAAACCTACGTGCGCCGTCATTCGCCGCACCTGACGATTTCGGCCCTCGCTGATGGTCACCTCAATCCAGCTATCCGGCACGCTCTTGCGCACCCGGATCGGCGGCACACGTGGCCACGGCTCGGACACGCCATGCACAACACGACACTTCGCCGGACCGGTCGGGCCATCGTTGAGCATCACGCCGCGCGCCAGTTGTTTCGCATGATCGTCGGTGGCGACACCTTCCACCTGCACCCAATAGGTCTTCGTCACAGTCGAACGGTCACCCGCAATCGC
>JANXNO010000140.1 GCA_025354075.1 Burkholderiales bacterium
GGCAAAACCACTGTCTACGCTCAATTGCAACGGGCGTTTCGCTTAAAAGCTGTACGCTATCGCCCGGCCAGCAACGTCTTTTCGAGCACTTCGCGCACGTTGGCTGACAGCGCTTTTTGCGCGACCAGTGTTTCAAGCTGAGTCTTTTGCAATCCGCGCTGTGGTTCGCTGCAACGGTGCCAGCGCGAAAACGCGTCGCCGAAGCGGGCGGCGAGTGATGGATTTTGTGCGTCGTAGCGCAGGATTTGTTCGGCAACGAATGCGTAACCTGCGCCATCGGCCGCATGAAATCCGCGCCAGTTTTGATCGCCGAAGGCATGCACAACAGAGCGCACGCGATTGGGATTTTTGCCGTCGAATTTTGGGTGCGTGAGCAAGTTGCGCACGCGCTTCAGTGACTCTGAGGGAGTTGCACGATTAGCGCACGATTCGAGTTGAAACCAGCGATTCAACATCGACAAATCGTTCTGCCAGCGATCATGAAACGACTGATATATGGTGTCGCGCGCAGCGCACGGCTGATCGCGTAGTGCCATCATCGCGCCCATCGCCTCGGTCAAATTGTCGGAATTGCTCCACGCTTGCAGCGCGAGTTGTTGGGCGTCGGTGTCGGTTGCGATGTTCGCCAATCCGAGCAACGCATTGGCCAGTGACCGATGCGCCATCGGCGCGGCATCCAGCGTAAAGCTCGCGCCCTTAAGCGCCGCGTTTTCTGCTGCGTATCGCGACAGGATCAGAGCGCGATTGGTGATCGCAATCGCGAGCATCACTGCGTCGCGCGCGTCGGCAATCGCAACGGTATTGATAGTCGCATCGCGTTCCGCAAGCTCCGCATGATTTGGCAGCGCGAGCATCTGCGCGATCAGCGCCGGGTCAGTCGCGTCATCGGTGAGCAACGCGGCTATCGCCTGATGCAACATCGGCGAAATTTCGCGGCCCGCTCGCGCGGCGTCATAAGCCCGGAAGAAGAGGTTGCGCAACGCCTGCCAGCGCACCACGCCGTCGCTGTCTTTAGCGACCAGCATCGCGAGTTCAGCGTCGCTGTAAGCGAACTCAACTTTGACCGGCGACGAAAATCCGCGCAGCAACGACGGCACAGGTTTCGCGGTCACACCGTCAAACGTGAAGCGTTGCAATGCTTCGTTCACGTTGAGCACCTGTGCATGCGTCACCTCGCCGCTCGCTTGAACGAGGGCCATCGACAGCGGAATCACCATCGGCCACTTGACCGCTTGCCCCGGTGTGGGCGGCACGATTTGCTCGACCGTCAACGTGTAGCGTTTGGCCTCCGCGTCGAACGCGTCGGTTACCTTCAACACCGGTGTGCCGGCTTGCGAATACCAGCGCTTGAACTGCGTCAAATCGCGACCACTCGCGTCTTCCATCGCCGCGACAAAATCATCGCAAGTGGCCGCCGTGCCGTCGTGTCGTGCGAAGTAAAGATCGGTGCCTTTGCGGTAGGTTTCCGCGCCGAGCAGCGTGTGCAGCATTCGAATCACTTCGCTGCCTTTTTCGTACACGGTCACCGTGTAGAAATTGTCAATCGCTTCGTACTCGTCGGGGCGAATCGCGTGCGCCATTGGGCCTGCATCCTGCGCGAACTGGCGCGACTGCATGAACGCGGCTTCTTCGATACGCACCACGGCGGGCGAGCCTCGGAACGCTGAATACTGTTGCTCGCGAAAGACGGTGAAGCCTTCTTTCAACGACAACTGAAACCAGTCGCGGCAGGTGACGCGATTGCCGCTCCAGTTGTGAAAATATTCGTGTGCGACGATCGCGTCAATCACCTGAAAATCGGTGTCGGTCGCGGTGTCTTTGTCGGCCAGCAGATAACGTGAGTTGAAAATATTCAAACCCTTGTTTTCCATCGCGCCCATGTTGAAATCATCGGCCGCGTAGATCATGAAACGATCCAGATCGTATTCGCGACCGTACGCTTCTTCGTCCCAACGCATCGCGGCTTTCAGGCACTCCATTGCCCAGGTGCAACGCGGCAGATTCGCCGTAGTCGAATAGATTTCGAGCAGCACGTTGCGACCCGATGCTGTGACAAACTGATCTTGTAGCCGGTCAATTTTCCCGGCGACCAGCGCGAATAAATACGAGGGTTTTTTATGTGGGTCGTGCCACACGGCTTCATGCACTCCGCCGTCGAGATCGCGTTCGCTGACTAGATTGCCATTCGACAACAGCACCGGAAAATCGGCCTTGTTGGCGCGGATCGTGACCTGATACACCGACAACACATCCGGTCGATCCGGGAAGTACGTGATCCGGCGAAAACCTTCGGCCTCGCACTGCGTGCAGAAGGTGCCGTTGGTAACGTACAGCCCCTCCAGCGCGAGGTTTTTGGTCGGGTTGAATGTGGTGGTGATCGTCAGCTGTTGCGGATCACTTTCATGCGTCAACACATCGGCAGCAATGGTGATGCGATCCTTTGCTTTTACATAAGCGTTGGGTGCCAGCGCCAAGCCATTCAGCGTGATCGTTTCGAGCGTGAGCCCGTCACCGAACAGCACCAGCGAACTATCTGCCTCGGGCGCTGGATTGCGCCGCAGCGTGAGCGTAGCGGTCACGCGCGTGAGCAGCGCCTCAAGGTCAAACTGCAAATCGACCTGGTCAATCAAAAAGCCCGGAGCGCGGTAATTTTGTCGCAGGATGACCACGTTTTCCGGGTGCTTCATCGCGATACTATTTGGCGGATGGCACGAACGGCGAAGGGTCAGCGCTGGCGTTCTGCGTCTTGCCCACCACCGACATCAACTCGACGTCAAACACGAGTGTTGCGTTGGGCGGAATTGCACCGCCTGCGCCGCGCTCGCCATAACCTTTGTCTGGCGGAATGATCAGCGTGCGTTGACCGCCCACTTTCATACCGGCCACGCCTTCGTCCCAACCTTTGATGACGCGACCCGCGCCGATGATGAAGCCAAACGGTATTTTTCGGTCAATCGACGAGTCGAATTTTTTGCCTTTGTTGTCTGCGGCCGCGGCGTCCCACAGATAGCCTGTGTAATGCACGGCCACGGGCGAGCCGTTTTCAGCCAATGCGCCGTCGCCGACTTTGCGATCAATCATTTTTAGCGTGGTCGGTGCGGCCACCGTTGCGGCGGGTTTGGCGGGCGTGGCTGCTTGCGCGAACACGGCCGTGTGCAAACAGGTTGCGGCGACGCCGGAGGCGAGGAGGGTCAGAATGTGTTTGGCAGATTTCATAGGGGCAAAGGGTGGGGTTGGGTCGAGCGGCGGACAGGCCAGATTGACAACATGCGCTGGAGGCAGAGCGTGGACAGCCTATGCCCACGTCATTTCTCTTGCCGCAGCTGGAAACGAGCGTTATTCTACGATTTGGTAAACATGCAAGCGCCCGCATAATTGCAGAACGATTGCCAAGATTAGACCGGAAAAAATGCTTCGCTGGCTCAGTAGTTTGACCGATTCCCGACCGCTCGGTTCAGTGGGGGGGGCGCGTAAATTTGCCGCCGGACTGGATCGGGACATTTTCACCGCCGCCGACGTGCTGTGCGCGCAGTTGCGGGCTTTCTCCAGCGAGGCTGAACAGCAGGACACGCTGAACGCCGTGCCGCTGTTGGAGCTTGACTTGCGCGTTGAAGCGATGACCGCGCGTTTAGAGCGCGATTATCTGGCTGCGTCGCTGCAATCGCATTCGTTGCGTGAGCGGCTGTGGGACACCGGCTATGACTGGTCTATGCGCTTTGCAGACGCGTATCGGCTGATCATCATGCGCGAAGCGGCCAGTCTTGCCAGCCGTTCGGCGACCGAATTTGCCCGTGTGTCGGCTCGTTTTTTCTGGTTTCGGACGATGGCCTATCGCTACCGCCTGTATCGCCACGAGGAGTGGATTCCCGGTATCTGGATTGAAACGCATCAGGTGTTTCGAAAAACATGTGATTTGGGTGTGGATCACGTTGCCGTGGCCGATATTTCGAACGCCGCGCAGCCGACCAGTCCGGCGCGCGCATTTGCAACGTTGTTGTTGCTGCGCCTGGGCAATGCCGGCGGTTACACGCCGTCGCAAATCAACGCGCTGTTCAAAAAAATAGAAGAGTTCACGCACGACATCAAGCTCACCGCGCGGCCTTCGGTTGATGACGGCTTTGCAGTCAATCTGGCCGGGGCCGAGGGTCTGGTGCCGCGCCACGCGGTGCCGCAGGGCGGACAATTTTTGTATTGCGACACCACCTCGGTGCACTCTCGTGCGCTGGCTTGGCTGGATCAGATCGAGTCTGATGACGGTGGTCGCAATGTGACGCTCGGCGGATCACTGTCGCAAAATCCGCTGCTGGCGCTTCGCAGCGCGGTGCTGCGCATTGATCCTGAATTCAAGCCGCTGGCCCGCGCCAGCACCCGTAACGATGATCGTGGTCGGGTGGCGGCAACCTACGGCGTGAGCAAGGTTGCCACGGCGATCTCGTTTGATCCGGGCATGCTCGCCAGCAGTCTTGAGGGCGAAAACTACGACTACACCGATGCCAAGGAAATCGAAACCCTCGGCATGTTGAAAGACTCGACGCTGGCGCGCATGCGGCGCGATTTGCCACCCGAGGCAACGCGCTTGAATTTGCAGTTCTGGCATTTGCGCGACCGAAGTGACACCGGTTATCGCTGCGTGATGCCCAACACGTCCACCCAAAAGCTGCGCCTGCGTGACATCGCAGTGGTCACGGAGGAGGCCCCCGCTGCAGGTTGGCAGGTGGCGACCATCGTTCGTCTGCTGAAGCTGCCTGCCGGACACATTGAGCTGGGATTACAGGTGATTTCGCGCGACGTGGACATGATTGAACTGCGCACCTTGCGGTCGCG
Organism: Burkholderiales bacterium; assembly: GCA_025354075.1. Taxonomy (GTDB): domain Bacteria; phylum Pseudomonadota; class Gammaproteobacteria; order Burkholderiales; family Casimicrobiaceae; genus Casimicrobium. The sequence continues at coordinate 4,825 of JANXNO010000140.1, forward strand.
TCAGGGCCTGTATAGGGACAACGCGGCGACCATGGTTGCCAGCGCCGTATTCCGGGCGATACGGCTGAAAAGCGCGTTTTTTGGACGACCCATCATGGGCACGTCGTGGATCATGAACACCGCCGACTATCAGGCCAGCGTGGTCTACGAGGTGCAGGGCCCGGGGCGACGCTATGAGGCCAGCGAGATCGTGAGCGAAGGCTCCGACTGGGTGTGGGTCAAGCCGAATGAGATCAGCTGATCGCGTTCCCAGGTCAGCGCCAGGCGCAGTGCTATGCAATCAGGCGTGAACAGCGATAACAGCTTTTAGAAAATTGCTCGGGAAAGCCCAGTTATATATGGGCTCCCGAAGTATCCAGCGCCTAGTCGATAAGTTAGCTTTTCGTGCGTTTAGCCCAGATTGAACGGGCCTTTCAACGAAAATCTGTTGCCGCAGTTACGCAACGCCGTTGGCCTTGAACCACGCCGTCAGCTTCGCCCAAGCCTCGTCAGCCTGCGCCTTGCGATAGGTCGGACGGTAGTCGGCATGAAAGCCGTGCGGCGTGTCGGGGTAGGTGATGATTTCGCTTTTCTTGCCCGCCGCCTTGAGCGCCGCGCGCATCTGATCCACCGTGTCGTTTGGAATGCCACCGTCGGCACCGCCGTACTGTCCCAGTATTGGCGCATTGATCTGCGCGACGAGATCAATCGGATTTTTCGGCTTGAGCGGGCTGGTCGCGCCGGTCAGCGGGCCGTACCACGCGCCGCCAGCCTTCACAGACTGATTGTGCGCGGCGTACAACCACACGATGCGCCCGCCCCAGCAGAAGCCGGTGACTGCGAGTTTGTCGGCATTGGCCTTGCCAGAGGCCTTGGCGTAGGCGACGCAGGCGTCTAGATCGGCCATCACCTGCGCATCGGGCACCTTGCTCACGACCTCCGAGACGATCTTCGGGATCTCGGTGATCTTCGACACATCACCCTGCCGCGCATACAGTTCGCCCGCAATGGCGAAATAGCCCAGCTTGGCAAAACGGCGGCACACGTCCTTGATGTGCTCATGCACGCCAAAAATCTCCTGCACCACGAGCACCACCGGGAAGTTGGAACCGGTCGCAGGCATCGCCCGATACGCGACCATATCGCCGTCTTTGGTCGGTACTTTGACTTCGCCCGCGACGAGACCGTCGGCAGCGGTGGTGATGGTTTGCGCCGACACTGGCAGCACCGACGCGGCGAAACCTGCACCCAGCGAGGTGACGATAAAGCCGCGACGGCTCAAATTATTTTCGGGCACCAGCGCGTTAACTTCGCTCTGCGCGGCGCTGTGGGTGGATGATTCGTGCAACATGTGAACTCCTGATAATGCAATCGAACAACGATCTGTTCGCGGCCATTTTGACCGAAGCGACGCCGGTTTGTTCGCGATTGATCGCCACCGTCGCTGCTACGAGCCCGCTTTTCAGGGTTTGCGCGCTTCGGTGATTCGCGGATGGCCCGCCAGGTCGCGGTGCATTGCTACGTCAGTGAATCCCGCCGCCGTGAGCAGCGCGGGCACCGTTTCGCCTTGGTCATAACCATGTTCAACGATGAGCGCGCCACCCGGATTGAGGTGACGCAGCGCGCCGAGCGCCAGCTGTCGATAACTCTCCAGCCCATCCACGGCGTCGGCCAATGCGATGGCGGGCTCGAAGCGCAGATCGCCCTGAGTGAGATGCGCGTCACCCGGCACGATGTACGGCGGATTGCTCAGAATCAGATCGAACTGAGCGTCTGGCGGGAGCGCGGCGAGCCAATTGGACTGAATGAAAGTTACGTTTGCTTGCAGACGCTGCGCGTTTTCTTTTGCTAACGCTAGGGCGTCGGGCGAGATATCTATCGCGTTGACGATCGCGTTCGAGCGTTCCAGTGCGATAGTGATGGCGATGCAGCCGGTGCCAGTGCCGATGTCGAGAACGCGCGGCGTAGCGTTAGTCGCAATGCTCGCCAGCGCCAGATCAATTAACCGTTCAGTCTCAGGTCTCGGAATCAGCGCGGCCGGCGAGCAACGAAACGTGCGCCCATAAAAATCGCGCTCCCCGATTAAATAGGCGACGGGTTCGCCCGTAGCGCGGCGGGCCGTTAGCGCGTTGATTTGCTCAAGCTCGTCGACTGTGAATTGGTAGTCATCATGGGCCACGAGCCACGCGTGATCACGTTTCAGCACGTGGGACAACAACATTCGCACTTCACTACGAGGTGGCGCGTCCGCAAAGGACGCACGCATGAAATCACGAATGTTCATGCGGCGTGGCGCGAACGCGTGGGCAACAAGTTGCCCACCCTACCAGTCACAATCTGTGCTCGCCAAGCGTTCACGCAGCACCGGTTTTACTTCCTCTCCCGCAAGCGGGAGAGGGTTGGGGTGAGGGTGGCAGCGCAAAATCATTACAACATTTCCACGGAAACCCCGCTGCATTGGGGGCAGAGCGACAAAAAGAATAAAGTCGACTTAAAGCCAAACCAGCTACTAGCCCCAATGACGTAGCCATTTCAGCCAAAAGCTGCATATCCGAAAACGCTGCTCAAGGCATCGCCCCATCTTCAATCATCTGCTCCACGACACCACGCGCCGCATGTGCAAAATCATCGCCGCCGCTGGCATAAATCACCGAGCGCGAAGCGTTGATCACAAGGCCCGTTCCCTTACTGTCGCGACCCACTGCAACTGTCGCCCGCATGTCGCCACCCTGCGCGCCGACACCGGGCACCAGGAGCGGCATATCGCCCACCACGCGTCGCACGTCAGCAATCACCTGCGGCACGGTCGCGCCGACCACGAGACTGATGTTGTTGTTGCCGTTCCACTCGTTTGCCGCGAGTTTCGCGACGCGCATATACAGTGGCTCGCCGTCAATCATTTGCTCCTGCAAATCTGCGCCACCGGCGTTCGATGTGCGGCACAACAGAATGACGCCCTTGTCTGCGTATTTTGTAAACGGAGCAATCGAATCGCCACCCAGATATGGGTTCACCGTGACCGCGTCGGCACGATATCGCTCAAACGCTTCCGCCGCGTAAAACTCTGCCGTGCTCCCAACGTCACCACGCTTCGCATCAAGAATCACCGGCACATGCGGATAGCGGTCATGGATGTAATCAATCGTCGCCGCGAGCTGGTCTTCCGCCGCAATCGCCGCGTAATGCGCAAACTGCGGT
>JANXNO010000188.1 GCA_025354075.1 Burkholderiales bacterium
ACACAAAACGTACACGTCGGTCGCAAGCGCCTAGCCCAGCACGCCGATACTCGCTCGTTGGCTTGTTTCCAGCGCCCTGTTATAAAAACAAAGGCACCTTCGGGTGCCTTTGTTTTATGGTTCTAGCGTGATGATGCAATGACTGAGAGGGTCTTTATCGGGGCTGCAAAGGCTGCGTCAACTTCTCCGGCACCAAAAGTTCTTCCATCTGCTGCCGCGTCATGATGCCCAGGCTTTCAGCCACCTCATCAATCGGCTGTCCGGTTTTGATGGCTGTCTTGGCGATCAGCGCGGCCTTTTCGTAGCCGATGATCGGGTTGAGTGCGGTGACCAGCGTGACCGATTCGCGTACGCGTTTGGCGAGCAGCGCGTAGTTCGGCTCAATCCCTGCGACGCAGTTGTGTTGCAGCGTCAAGCATGCGCTGCTGAGGTGCTGAATGCTTTTGAACAAGCTCCAGCCCATGATTGGTTCGAACGCATTCAGTTGAAGTTGCCCCGCTTCGGACGCCATGGTTACTGTGATGTCGTTGCCGATGACTTCAAACGCGACCTGATTCATGACTTCGGGAATCACCGGGTTGACCTTGCCCGGCATGATGGATGAGCCCGCTTGCCGCGCAGGCAATTTGATGTCACCAAAGCCTGCTTGCGGACCACTGGAGAGCAGGCGCAAATCGTTACATGTTTTGCTGAGTTTGGTGGCGACGCGCTTCAACACGCCTGAGAGCTGCACGAACGCGCCGGTGTCCTGCGTCGCCTCGATCAGATTTTTGGCCTTCACGACAGGAATGCCACTTTCCTCCGCCAGATACTTGCAGGCGAGGTCGGCGTAGCCGTGTGGCGTGTTGATGCCGGTGCCGATCGCGGTTGCGCCGAGGTTGATCTCCTGAATCAAGGCACGCGCCTCTCTGAGCCTTGCCACATCTTCTTCAATCATCACGGCATAGGTCGAGAACTCCTGGCCCAGCGTCATCGGCACGGCATCCTGCAACTGAGTGCGACCAATCTTAAGCACCGATTTGAACTCAACCGCCTTGGCATCAAACCCAGCGCGCAGAATTTCCATCGAGCCGAGCAGGCGATCAATCGCCATCCACAGCGCAAGACGTACGGCGGTCGGGTAAACGTCGTTGGTGCTTTGCGACGCGTTGACGTGGTCGTTAGGATGCAGCGCATCGTAGCGACCCTTCTCCAGCCCCATGAATTCAAGCGCCACGTTGGCGATGACCTCGTTGACGTTCATGTTGGTGGAGGTGCCCGCTCCGCCCTAAATCACATCGACCACGAATTGGTCGTGAAACTTACCGGCAATCAGCGCCTCACACGCGGCGATGATCGGTTGGGCGAGTTGGCCGTCGAGCGCGCCCAGCTCCACGTTGGCGCGGGCAGCCGCTTTTTTTACAAATCCAAAAGCACGGATCAAGTCGGGCATCGCCGAAATCAGGGTGCCCGAGATCGGAAAATTTTCTACGGCGCGGGCCGTATGCACGCCCCAATACGCCGTGTTGGGAATTTGCTTTTCGCCGAGAAAATCTTGTTCGATGCGATGAGTGGCAGGCATGGTGGTTCACGACAACAAATAGTTTGATTGGCGTGAACTGTAGGCTTGAACAACGAAAATTGCCAATGCTGAATGTGTAGCGAGCGATGTGCCGGGATCATAGATTGGCGGCCGAACGTGGGTTCCACCGCACATGCGCTCGTGTCAACAACTTACGCGCCGCGTTTGTCTGCCGTGTTCGCGACGATGACAGCGTCTGCGACGCTACCACTGCGAAATGCCAGTTTAGGTGCCACGGCCCCGTAAGTTGCCGTTCTCGTCAGCGATGACAACCTCAACACGACGATTCATTGCACGTCCATCTGCGCTGCCATTGTCCGCCACTGGATAGGCCTTGCCATAACCCTTGGTCACCACGCGTGTGGTGTCCACACCGCGTGCAATCAAGGCCTCGCGAATTGCTTCGGCGCGGCGTTCTGATAGTTCCATGTTGTAGGCGTCGCTTCCAACGGCGTCGGTGTATCCCTCGACCAGCAATTTGCGTTGCGGAAACTGCTTCAGGAACGCTGCCAGTTTGTCGAGACGCGGGCCTGCCTGTGGAGTGAGGTCTGCCTTGTTGAAGGCGAACAGTACATCGCCCAGCGTGACCAGCAATCCGCGCTCGGTTTGCTTGGCTTCAATGTCTCTCAACTGCGCCTCCAGCTGGCGCACACGCTCTTGTGCCGCGTTGGCTGTGCCTGCCGCCTGTTCGGCACGCAAACGCTCGGCTGCTGCGACTTCCTGTGCGGCGATGGATTGAGCGCGATCTGCTGCAGCCATGCGGCTGGCGGCTACTGCATTACGTTGCGCGCTTGCGGCGTTCTGTTCCGCCGTTGCGGCATCCATCTGTGCCTGACGTGCTTGCGCCTGCGCTGCCTGGGTCTGATTTTGTGCGGCGGCAGCATCGAGGCGCGCTTGCTCAGCTTCACGCGTTCGCGCATCAAGCCGAAGTTTGTCACCCGCGCTGTTGGCTTCTTTTACGTCTTCGTCAAGTTGCCGTGAACGGGCCAAATTGCGTGCAATCTCTGCCCGCTGCCTGGCCAGATACGACAAGTGATTGACTTCGCCTTCGTCGTGATCATTGCGCCACACGCCGTCGGCCTTGTCGATGGTGTCTCTGGCCGCCTTCAACTCAAGCGGCGCGCGACGGATCACCTCGGGGTTGCTAGTGGCATTGTCTACAACGGCGCGTGCACTTTCGAGCGATGCGTTTGGCGAGTTATTGGCGCATGCAGAGAGAAGCGCAGCGGTCACTGCAGCCATTAGCAGCGTTGATTTGCGGTTGCTGGTCATCATATTCATATCGATAAGTCCTAAAAATTCGCCACGTTACCGCGGTGTACGACGATTTATTTCGTCTTGAAGTGCACGAATACCTTCGCGAATTTCTCGTAGTGCACGTTCGCCGCGCGTTGCGCTGGCACGAGATTCAGCAACCCGCGCATCGGCCTCAGATTCGGCGGCCAAACGACGTGCAGCAACGTAGTCCTTGTCGTTCATCGCCCGTTCGGCGCGTGCCAGTTTGTCGCGTGCCTGACTCAATTCGACTGGTGCTGCGTCAACGGCGTCTGGCGCAGCAGATACTCGCTCGACCGTCGTGCGACTCACCGCCAACTGCTCAACGGGGGGCGGCAACGTGGAGCATGCGGCGAGCACTGAAACGAGCGCAGCTGCGGCAGCCAAGCTTAGGTACCGATGAGCGTGAAAAGTGGACTGATGCATGGATGTCTGGGCTCCTGAAGGTGCGCCGCACGGCGGCAGTAAAAGCGGAATGTTTGCGGCTGACGCGTTAGCGTGGTTGACAGTGTTATATGTGCCGATATCTCTCATGATAAAAAGCGTTCGCGTGCGACGCTATCGGCTAAACGGCATAGCGACTGTAGGCAAAGGCTTACGGTCGCGTGACGCTGAGCGAAAAGTACCGCGTGTTTATGACATTCGCGTATCGTTGATAGCTGTGTGCCGAACAATTAACGCGAACTGAAACGCGCTTAAAGCGGAGCGCCTTGGCTACATTCGACAGCACTGCCACGTACACTTGACCGTATGGCAAAAAACAGCATTTCGCCGCGTAAATACGTAGACGCCGAGCTTTCGGCATTGCGTGCAGCGCCGCAGGTGCAGAGCGTTACGTCGCTCGGTCGGGGAGAGGTGCTTCTCAAGGACTACCAGGAGCATTTGTCAGTTGATGAGACGCTCTACGTTTTGCGCCTTTGTGCTTCGGGATGCCAAGCGGCAGGAAGGTGGCTCGACGGGCTACAAATGTCGCGACGCGGTATTGATCTTGCGACGCGAAATCACAAGTTGCGGGACAAGATTGCGTTTCTCGCCATCACCGGCAACATTCACTCTTTCCTGCGCAATATGCACTTGGCGATTCGCGCGATGCACGAGGCTATCTTCATCGCCGAACATGAGCAGCTGCTTGAAGATCAGGTGAAGCTGCTGCAGGGGCTGGGTCCCATGTATTCGCGCCTTCAGCTCTTTGAAACTGCGCTATCGCTGTACCAGCGGGCGCTCGACCTATCTGGCGAAAACGCACCTGCCCCCATACGCATCGGTGTGCTGAACAACATCGCTGGCGTTCATTGTGCAATGGGTCACCCTGACGTCGCTGCGCGCGACATCGAAACCGCCATACACATCGCGCAAACACAGTCCAGTCGGGACTGGTTGCCGCACCTGCTACACACACGTGCGGAAATTTTGGCGTCGCAAGGCGAGATCAAGCAAGCTATTGCTGAAGGTGATGCTGCAATGGCTCTGCTGCATGTCCGCAACAACATTCCCGTGCAACTACGGGTGTTGATGGACACCGCGTCCTGGCTCGTATTGATCGGTGATCTTGACGGTGCGCGACTGCGGCTGACCGAGGCGGTGGCCTTGCCGCTAGAACAATCGCTGCACGAAATGCGTGAAGAGCTGGCACTTGCTCGCGTCAAGCTTGAGCGCGCAAGCGACAACCCGAAACACGCACTCGACGCGTTTGACGACTACCTTGCTGCGCTGGAAGACGGTAAAAAAATTGCGCTTGAAAGTCAGCGCGTTGCAACGCAATTTGTAGAAGACGTTGAACGTACAGAGGCTCGCGGCCGTCGCGAATCTGCGGCCATCAACGAGCTGACGTTGCGACTAATCGAAACGCAGGCCGAGGCGCAGCGCGTCGATCGTCAGGTATCGCGCGACCCGCTCACGGGCGTACTCAATAGAACGGCCTTTGAACTGGCCGCTAACAGGGCTGCGGGTGGCGCGTCGCAGCCGGTGGCCCTGATGATGCTGGATATTGATAACTTCAGGGCTGTGAATACCGACTACGGACATCCAGCAGGTGACAAGGTGCTGGAGGCCGTTGTCGAGCGGATCCGACAGGCGCTCCGCACCAATGATCTGCTGGGCCGCTACGGTGGCGACGAATTTCTGCTGCTATGCCCCGGTGTGGGGCCGCGCACTGGAGCTGCCATTGCAAGCCGTGTGCTCATGAAGATTGCGTCGGAGCCCATTCTGCACGAAGGCCCTGCAGTCAACGTTACCGTGAGCATGGGTGTGGCATGTACCCAAAGCAAAACTCTGTCTACGCTGCCGTATCTCATTAAACGCGCCGACGCAGCGCTTAGACGTGCGAAGCTGGCGGGCAAGAATCGTGCGGTTACTGTGCGTGTGAACGCGTAAGATAGTGTCAGTTACGTCGGGAGGGTTCCAAACCATGCCAGGGCGTTTGATCGACGCCCATACCTGACTGAATGACAGATCCGATACCAGATCGTGCAGATACTTCGCGTCTTCCGCTGGTCGTTGACCTTGACGGCACGCTGTGTCGCACCGATACGCTTTGGGAAAACTTTTTTTCCGCCTGGCGCATCTGTTGGTGGTTACCTTTCGCGGTGCCCATCTGGCTGATCGCTGGTCGCGATCACCTCAAGGCGCGGCTGGCACAGATTGCGTTACCCGTGGTCGAGTGCCTGCCGTGGAATAGGTCGGTGGTGGACGCGCTACGTGACGCTCGTGGTCTTGGCCGACGCTGCGTGCTCGCCACAGCGGCCAACGAACGTATCGCGAATGCGTGCGCGGCACATCTTGGCCTATTCGACGAGGTGCTTGCATCGAGTGACGGCGTGAATCTGAAGGGCAGCGCAAAGGCAGACGCACTGGTCGCACGATTTGGTGTCGGCGGGTTTGATTATGTTGGCGACTCCAGCGCTGATCTACCCGTGTGGGCGAAGGCTGCAAAAAAGTATTCCGTTTCCAGAATCGTGCCGCCTGGTGGACTCGAACTGGGTGATGGGTCTCGCGGGTCTGCGTTTGCCGCCTGGGTCAAACTTTTGCGTGTTCGCCACTGGGTGAAGAACGGGCTGGTCTTCGTAGCTCCAGTGGCTGCACACGCCTGGTCAAACGGCGATGGCTGGCAGGCGGCAGCGCTGGCGTTCGTGTCGTTTTGCAGCGTCTGCTCCGGCGTGTACATCATCAACGATTTGTTTGATCTTGCGTCGGACCGCGCTCATCCTAGTAAGCGACGTCGTCCGCTGGCTGCGGGTGCTTTGCCACTATCTACGGCCACGATGGCGTCCGTGTTTCTGCTGCTTGGTGGCATCGCCATCGCGTGCTGGGTTGGGCTCTGGGTCGCGGCTGTGGTGCTTGCCTACATCGCGGTCAATGCCCTGTACACCGTGCACGTCAAACGGATACCGGTGTTTGACGTATTTTGTCTGGCGGGGCTATACACGCTGCGAATCGTTGCGGGTGCAGTGGCAGTCGTCGTGCCGTTGTCGGCATGGCTGGTCGCGTTTTCGGTGTTTGCATTTCTGAGTCTGGCACTGCTCAAACGCTCGGCAGACATTGGGCGATTGTCACCCGACGAGGTCCTGGCAGGGCGTGGTTATCGTGGACGCGACGCTGCATTTGTAAACGGCCTGGGTATGGGCACTGCCATCGCGGCGAGTCTGGTGCTGGCACTGTATGTAGCCAGCGATCAGGTTGCGACGCTCTACCCGGCACCACTCTGGCTGTGGGGGGTAGCGGTCATTGTTCTGGTGTGGTTGTCGCGGTTGTGGCGGATGGCAATGAACGGGACGATGGATGATGACCCGGTGCTGTTCGCAACGGGCGACACGGTGTCGTGGGTCTGCGCTTTACTGGTGGGGGCGTGCGCCGTATTGGCAACGTGGGGCGCTGGTTAGGCGCGGCCTTTCCACGGCACCAGAACCTGCTCCAGCTTGCGCATCAGCAGGTCAAAAAGATAGGCCACTACGCCGATCACGATGATGCCCATGATCACGATGTCGGTACGTAGAAAGTTCGACGCGTTGAGCACCATTTGACCCAAGCCCTCAGTGGCTGCCACCATCTCTGCGGCCACCAGCGTCGTCCAGCCAAAGCCAATGGCGATACGCATGCCGGTCAGAATTTCTGGCAACGCGGCGGGCGTGATGACGTGCCAGATGACCTGCCACTTTGATGCGCCCATCGAATAGGCCGCGTTGATCTGCTCGATAGTGACGGACTTCACCCCCGCGCGCGCTGCCATCGCCAGCGGCGCGAAACACGCGAGATAAATCAGGATGATTTTGGCCATCTCATCAATGCCAAACCAGATCACGATCAACGGCAGATATGCGAGCGGTGGCAGTGGGCGATAAAACTCAATCGGCGGATCGAACACGCCGCGCATCGTGCGCGACACGCCCATCGCAATGCCCGCGGGCACGGCTGTCAGCACCGCCAGAAAGAACGCTGAGAAGACGCGAATCAGACTCCACAGAAAGTGCTCGGGTAGTGCCTTTCCGCCCTGAATATCGCCACGCATGGCCGCCATAAACGCACTGGCGATTTTTTCGGGCGTGGGTAGAAACAGATCCCGTATCCAGCCCATATGCGTCGCAGTCCACCACAATGTCAACAATGCAATCACGGTGATGACGCTGATGAGCACGCTGGAGCCTTCGCCTGGAATGCTGTAGCCCTTGACAGTTTTGACGGTATCTTTAGCCACGCGTCGCCTCGGGTGCATCGTGAATCAGCGACAGCACTTTCTCGCGCATTTCGATGAACGCAGCGGAAGATTTAACGGCGCGCGAATCCTTGCATTCAATAAACTGCCTTGAGAAGTCCAGCTTGAAGCGATGCGCGATGCGGCCGGGCGACGGTGTCATTACGATGAGGTCAGTCGCCAGAAACAGCGCTTCTTCAACGCTATGTGTGATGAAGAAAAACATCTTCTTGGTTTGCCACCAGAGTTCAACAATCAAGTCCTGAATGTGAGCACGGGTGAGCGCATCGAGCGCACCCAGCGGCTCATCCATGAGCATTACGGCTGGGTTACTCGCGAGTGCGCGTGCCACGCCCGCGCGCTGCTGCATGCCGCCCGAGATTTGATAAATCGGCGAATCCGCGTACTTCTCAAGCTGCACCCGTTTGAGCTTGTCCATGGCCGCTGCACGCCGCTCGTCTTTGCCCACGCCGCGCATTTTCAAGCTGAATTCGACATTTTCAACGACGGAGAGCCACGGCATCAGTGCGTGTTTCTGAAACACCACGCCACGCTCAGCGCCTGGGCCTTGAACGAGTTTGCCGTCGAGTGTGATCGTGCCTTCTGAGGGCTGCATGAAACCGGCGATACAGGAAAGCAGCGTTGTTTTTCCACAGCCCGATGCACCCAGCGCCACGACAAAGTCACCCGGTTGCATGGTGAGGTCAACGTTCGACAGCGCGAGCGTGTTGCGGCCGTTGCTGCCAGCATAGTTAACACTCAGTTTCCTGATTTCGAGAATCGACAACGCTTATCCCCAGTTAAAGCATCCGTTTGCTGGAGCGGTGATTGCAGCTGGCACCGTTCCCGTAAAGCCATCGTCTCGCAACACAAAAAAGGGGCGACATGCGCCCCTTGATCTTGATGCAACCCGAATTACTTTGCCGCATCCGCTGCGTAGCTTGCATTCACTACGGTCGAATAATCAGCGAGTGTTTTCTCAATCTGTTTTTGCGACAGCTGAAACTCGGCGGTCGCTGCGAGGGCCTTGGCGGCGATGCTTGCTTTTCCACCGCCAAGCCAGGTTGCCGCCTGATCTTTGGCAGTGGGAAATTTGTACAAGCCAACGGCTGCCAGCACGTCCTCAGGTTTTGATCCAGACCATTTAGCAATGGCTTTGACCTCTGGACCGTCTGTCTTCCACGTCTTACCCGTAGCGGCATACTTCGCATCCGCATCAGCAATGATTTTGACGAATTTCACCATGAAGTCGCGATTCGCTTTGGCCCAGTCTTTGTTGGCGACGTAGCCGTCGAATGTCGCCTTGCCGGTAGCGGCGGTGATCTGACCGGAGGTGATGACGATGTTGCCGTCCTTCTTTGCGTCAGCCAGCACCGGATCCCAGATGAACGTCGCATCGATGTCGCCACGCTGCCAGGCCGCGCGCACCTCAGGCGGTCGCATGTTGAGAATCTTGACATCGGCCGCGTTGATTTTGGCCTGATCCAGCGCAACCATCATGTGAAAGTGGGTGGTCGAGTTAAACGGCATCGCAACTCGCTTGCCTTTGAGATCCGCCACTTTGGTAATGCCCGAGCTCTTCTTCGCGACCAGCGCCTCGGCGTCACCGATATCGTCGATGATCCAGAATAGTTCCAGCGGCTCACCACGCGATACAGCAGCGGAAATACCAGCCGAACCAACCTCGCCAACCTGCACCGCGCCCGATGCCATCGCTTTGATTACTTCGCCACCACCGCCGAACTGCTTCCAATTGATTTTGTAGCCTGTTGCGGCTTCAAGCGCCTTGGCTTCCTGCGCCATGCGGTAGGGCACCACCATGTCCTGATAGCCGATGGTCACTTCTTTTGCCTGCGCAAAAGCGGTCATTGATACGAGTGATGTAATCGCGCCCGTCAGCATTACAAGTTTCATGGGTTTCCCTTTTTTGAGTGGTTCTTGTCGATCCAGCAATTTAGCGGAAGACGTGATAACACGTGAGTAACTTTTCTTCCTAACGATATTCCGGCAGTGCAAATTTCCCAATAGTGAAAATTGCATGCCCGAGATCACGCCTTCGACAACACGTCGCGCGTCAGCGTAACCATGTGGTCAACGTGTGATTTCTCGCTGATGAATGGCGGCGCGATGATCAGATTGTCGCCGGTGCTCTTGATGTTCACGCCAGCGTCGTAAAGCCGCTTTTGCATCTCATGCCCGCGGGTGCCCGGCGTGCCGTCAACAGCGAGTTCAACTGCCGCCATCATGCCAATCGCGCGAATGTCGACGACAACGGGCAAGTCCGACAACGAGAACACGGAGTCGATGAAATACGGGGCCATCTGCGCGGCACGATCAATGAGTTTTTCCTCGCGGAAAATTTTCATCATCGCGAGCCCGGCTGCAACGCAGGCCGGGTGCGCGCTGTAGGTGTAGCCGTGGAAAAATTCGATGCCCTTTGCGGGCCCCGCGTTGGTGATGGTTTCGTAAATGTCAGTACGCGCCGCGACTGCACCGAGCGGCTGCGCGCCGTTGGTGATGGCCTTGGCCATGCACATCAAATCCGGCGTCACGCCGAAGGCTTGTGCGCCAAAGTTGGCACCCATGCGCCCCCAGCCGGTGATCACCTCATCGAACACCAGCAGGATGCCATGCTGATCGCAAATCGTACGCAGCTTGTCGAGATAACCCTTCGGTGGCGGCAAGCATCCGAATGAGCCCGCAGTCGGTTCGACGAACACCGCAGCGATATTCTCGCCGCCATACATCGTGCAATACCGCTGCAAGTCATCAGCCAGATCAGCGCCCGTTTCTGGTTGGCCTTTGACAAATTTATTCTGTGGCAACGCCGTGTGCCGCATGTGATACACGCCGGGCAGGCCGACGCCGAACACCTTACGGTTGTTGACCATGCCGGACAGTGCAACGCCGCCCATGTTCACGCCGTGATACGCACGTTCCCGGCTGATGAAAATTTGCCGATGACCTTGGCCACGCACACGGTGATAGGCCAGCGCCATCTTCATCGCGGTGTCCACCGCCTCGGAGCCGGAACACAGGAAGAACAGGCGATCCAGCCCCTTCGGCGTGAACTCGGCCACCTCGCGCGCGAGCTGAAACCCCTTCGCGTGGCCGCGACCAAATGGCATCGTGTAATCGAGTGTTTTCAACTGCTGATACACCGCCTCTGCGATCTCCGGGCGGCAATGGCCAGCGGGCACGCAAAACAGGCCCGACGCTGCGTCGAGCACCTTGTGCCCATCGTCCGTCGACAGATACATACCTTCGCCCTTGACGAACAGACGCGGCTCGGTTTTGAACTCCTTGTTCGGCGAGAACGGCATCCAGAAATTGTCGAGCGCGTGTGCGTCTTGAGCGTGTGTGACGGCGGTGGCTAATTGCGGATCGGCGTGGCCCATGACGGACTCCTTGTGTGCTGTGTTGAGACTAAGCGCAGCGTAGGCTCACGCGTGCTGCGACAATAGAGCCAGATATGCGACAACGATTAGGCCAGTTGTGGCAAACCCGGTTTGCCCAGAGTGATCCCACCGAAACGCTGCAACAGCGCATCGCGGGCATGCTGCGCCGCGCCGTTTTGGAGCGCGCGATCCCGCTTGACGCACCGTTACCGTCCACGCGCGAGCTGGCAGCGGAATTGGGCGTAGCTCGTGCGACCGTTGCGCTCGCTTATGAGCGTCTGCAAATCGAAGGCGCGATTGAGTCACGTGAACGGCGCGGCTTTTTCGTCACCACGACGTTCGCCGCGCATCGTGCCGAATTTCATGAAAGCGACCAGTTATCACTGCTGCCGCCGCCGGACTGGTCGCGGCATTTTCGTGAATTGGATGTGGGCTATCGACCGGTAAAAAACCCGGTCGACTGGTATCGCTATCGATACCCGTTTGTGTATGGACAAATTGACCCGAAACTGTTTCCACTGGCCGACTGGCGCGACTGCTTCGAGCGCGCAATGAAGTTGGAGAGCGTGGAGGCGTGGACGGTCGATCGCGGCGATCTTGATGATCGTGATTTGCTCGAGCAACTACGTACGCGCGTGCTGCCACGGCGCGGCGTGTGGGCGGTGGCGGACGAAATTCTCGTGACGGTCGGCGCGCAGCAAGCGCTTTACCTGATCGGCCAATTGCTCGGCGGTGCTGGACGCCGCGTTGCAGTTGAAGAGCCAAGCTATCCCGACGTTCGAGCCATTTTCACGATGACCGGCGCGACCGTTTCGTCCGTGCCGGTAGACGCCGAGGGCGTGAACGTGCAGCAAGTCGCTGC
>JANXNO010000569.1 GCA_025354075.1 Burkholderiales bacterium
GGGGGCAAGCCCTGGTATTTGTCGAGTACGGGCGAGATTTGGGCCAGCGAAATTTTCTCCATGATCGCCGCTCCCGCGGTGCGAAAGCCGCCAGCGCTGTTCACGCGCTTGCTGAAGTGGAATCGGGTCGGCGGGCAGGCGCAGGCATTGAGCGTCGGTGCCGACGCCACAGTGATCACCATCGACGCGCAGAAAAATGTCTGGAAATGGAAAGGCCGTAACGATTGGACGCCACTGCCCGGAAAGTTCAAACGGGTCGCCGCAGGTACGTCTGGCGCGGCGTGGGGCATCGACGACGATGATCGCGTGCGACGTTATGCGAACGGCCAATGGTTTGATACGGCGCTGCTCGGTCGCGACATCGCAGTAGGGCCGAAGGGCGAGGTCTGGGCGGTAGCGCTTGACGGTCAACTGGCGCAGTTTGACAGCAGCGCAAAGCAGTGGCGCATCGCGCCGAGCAATGGGATGCGACCCAGATTTGTGGCCGTTGGCAAAGATGGCGAACCGTGGATTATTGACAACGATGGCGCAGTATTTCGGCGTATTGGCGAGCGCTGGGTTGCGTTCACCGGTATCAGCGCAACCAGCGTTTCCATTGGCCCCGAGGGCACGGTGTATGCCACCACCGCAGCGATGGAATTATTCTGGCTGGACCTGCGTGCGCGCGAGTGGAAGCCTGCCGTAGGCGTCGCGCGCAGCGTAGCTGTCGGCCCGGCGGGTACGCCGTGGATCATCAGCGAGCGAAATCAATTATTTGTTTCTGCATCGTTCATCGCACAGAACGACGCTGCCACGCCAAGCTTTGGAAAAATTCCCATAGCGTCGCCACCCGCGTTGATCACAATTGCACCGCCTGCCGCATCAGTGTTGGCGTCGCTGCTGAAACCGCTGGTCTACACGACTATTCCGGGGGCCTATGTCGATGTCGGCATTGGCGCTGAAGGCAGCGTATTTGCAGCGGGCGCGGACGGTGGTTTGTACTGTTTCGATAACACCGCAAAACGATTCCAGTTTGCTGCGCAAGGAACGATTCGCAAAGTGATTGCGACTGGCAACGGTGTGCCCTGGGTGGTCAATGCGGCGGGGCAGGTTGCATTTTTTGATCGCAGCGAATGGACGACGATTCCCGATTTCAAGGCCGCTGACATTGCAATGGGATCGGATGCGATGGTCTACGCCACGCAGGCTGACAACAACGCCGTGTATCGATACTCTTCGACATCGAAGAGCTTCGAACCCGTCACTACGTATAGCACTGGCGTGCCGCTACGTGCCAAAAAAATAGCGTTTTCGTCGAACGTATTGTGGGCCGTTACACCGTCGAACCAGTTGTTGAAATGCGCCGATACACAATGCCAGTTGCAGATGGTGTCGCCGACCGATGTGGCCTCGGGCCCCGAGGGTTCGGTGCTCGTGACCGACGCTATCGGTGGCGTGCAGCGATGGAATGCACGCGGCGGCGGATTCATCAGCGTCAAGGGCAACGGCATTGCGTTATCGGTCGGACCACAGGGCTTGCCGTGGCTGGTGACGGCGGACGGGCAGATATTGTCATCGGGGTTGTTCGCGCTCAATAGCAAGTCCATTAACACCGCAACCTGCGCCCAGAAATTTCAGGGCCGACCGGTGCCGGTTATTACCGCGACGGCGCTGCAAATCAGTGCGGCGGCTGACGTGCTTGGATTGAGCCCAGGTAGCAGCGCGTCACTGCTCGACAATGATCGTTTGAGTGGTGCCGTGGCCACGCCGTCCAATGTGATCACCACCCTGACTTCTCCCAGCCCGTTATTGTCCGTCGCGGCGGGTCGCATCACGTTGAGTCCAGCAGCGGTGCGCGGCACCACGCTCTCCGCCAGTTACTCGATTTGCGCTGTGGTTGATCCGTCGCGCTGCTCTGTCGCGGCAATTACGGTAGCGGTAGCCAGCACCATTGTCAGTGTGGCTGATACCGCGACGCTTAACCCGGGCGCGACGCTCAACCTGCTCGCTAACGACAACCTCAACGGTGCGGCACCAACGGCCGCTGATGTGACCGTCAAATTCAGCACTAACAGCGCGTATCTGAGTCAGATGGGAGGGGTGATCACACTGGCGCTTAACGCGCCACCGGGCAGCGTGCATACCGCCGCCTATGTCCTCTGCCAAAGCCCCGCGAATACGCCGTGCAGCGGCACGGCAGGTGTTGCCATCACAGTGCCGAGCAGCATCACTGCTGTGGCTGATGTGGCAACACTTACTCCAGGGGCCTCACTGAATCTGCTTGCCAATGATGCGCTCAATGGCGTGGCACCCAATGCCAATCAGGTCAGCGTTCGTTTCACCACTAGCAGCGCTTACTTAAGTCAGTCAGCCGGTGTGCTCACGCTCGGCGCAAGTGCGCCAGCTAGCAGCACACAATTGGGCGCCTACACGGTGTGCCAGGCACCGGCAAACACGCTTTGCAGTGGTCCGGTCACCGTCACCATCACCGTACCTGGTGCGATCGCCGCAGTTGCAGACACGGCGATGCTGAGCCCCGGCGGCACGCTAAATCTGCTGGCTAACGATAGTCTCAACGGCGCGGTTCCGCTAGCGAGTCAAGTGGTGATTACTTTCAACACCAGCAGCACCTATCTCAGCCAGGCGAACGGGGTACTCACGTTGGCTGCGAATGCACCCGGCGGCAGCACGCAATCGGCCTCATACAGCATCTGCCAGAGCTCAGCGAACCCGCTCTGCAGCACGCCCGTGAGTGTGATGATCACGGTGCCGGGGGTGATTAATGCGGTTGCCGATAGCGCAACGCTCAATCTGGGCGAGACCGTCAATCTGCTGGCCAACGACAGCCTCAATGGTGCGGTGCCGGTTGCGAATCGTGTCACTGTCACTTTCAATACGACCAGTGCGTATCTGACGCACGCGGCGGGTGTCGTCACGCTCGCTGGCAACGCACCGCCGGGCAGCACTCAAACGGCAACGTACAGCCTCTGTGAACGTCCGGCCAACACGCTGTGCAGTGGTACGGTCGGCGTGACCATCACGATCCCGAGCGCAATCGTCGCAGTCGCTGATGCGGCCACTCTCAGCCCCGGCGCAACCCTTAATTTGTTGGCTAACGACCAACTGAACGGTGTGACGCCAACGGCGAGTCAGGTTGTCGTCGTCTTCAGTCCGGCCAGCGCTTACCTGACCCAGAATGCTGGCATCCTCACGCTTGCCAATAACGCGCCGCAAGGCACCACGCAAAACGCCGCTTACCGAATCTGCCAAAGTCCTGCCAACACGTTGTGTTCTGGCGTCGTCAACATCACCATCACAGTGCCTGCAGCGGTACCTGCGATTGTTGCGGTGGCAGACGCGGTTAGCCTGAATCCGGGCGGCACGCTGAATTTGCTGGCGAATGACGGTCTCAATGGCGCGACACCGTTGTCATCGCAAGTTACCGTTACCTTCAACACCGCGAGCGCATTCCTGAGCCAAACTGGCGGGTTGCTCACGCTTGCGGCGGGCACGCCAATTGGCACCACACAATCGGCAACGTACAGCATCTGTCAGAGCCCTGCCAACACGTTATGTAGCGCCACGGTCAGCGTAACGATTACCGTGCCCGGTGTGATTACGGCTGTTGCCGACGCGGCGACGCTCGCTCCGGGCGGCACGCTAAATTTGCTGGCCAACGACAGCCTCAACGGCGCCACACCTTTGTCGTCTCAGGTGAACATCACATTCAATACGGCCAGTGCTTTCCTGAGCCAATCCGGAGGGGTGCTCACCCTTGCTGCCGGCGCGCCAACCGGCAGCACGCAAACGGCAACGTACAGCATTTGCCAGGCGCCGGCCAACACCCCGTGCAGCGGTCCGGTCAGCGTGACCATCACGGTGCCTGGCGTCATTGCAGCGGTCGCTGACGCAGCGACGCTGAGTCCCGGCG
>JANXNO010000280.1 GCA_025354075.1 Burkholderiales bacterium
CCCCATCTCCCGCTTCCCCGTCCCCGAACTCGCTGACATCCCGGAAGACTTGCGTACGCGCATGCTGGACGTGCAGGAGAAGGCTGGATTCATTCCCAACGTCTTCCTCACGCTAGCGCATCGCCCGGCGGAATGCCGCGCCTTCTTCGCGTATCACGACGCACTGATGCTGAAAGAAACGCCAGCGCTCAACAAGGCCGAACGCGAAATGATCGTGGTCACTACCAGCGGTGCCAACGACTGCGTGTATTGCGTCGTGGCGCACGGCGCGATACTCCGGGTCTACACCAAGAACCCACGCATCGCCGATCAGGTCGCCATCAATCACCTCAAGGCCGAGATCACACCCAAGCAGCATGCCATGCTCGATTTCGCGCTAAAGGTTTGCCTGCATTCCAATGAGATTGACGAGCGGGATTTCGCCGCGTTACGCGAACACGGATTCACAGAAGACGACATCTGGGACATCGGCTCAATCACTGCTTTTTTTGGGATGAGCAATCGTTTGGCAAACATGAGCAGTATGCGGCCGAATGATGAGTTTTATTTGATGGGGCGGGTGCCGAGGGCGAAATAGTTGTTTGTCCCCTCTCCCCTCGCCCCTCGCCCCTCGCGGGAGAGGGCTAGGGTGAGGGGGCTGGTGCCACGTCAGCCATCGCTCCACGGATCGTAAAGCCGAAGTCCCGCAATATCTGCAAAATCACGCACGTTCCGCGTTGCAAGAATTAAGTCATGCGTGAGCGCCGTAGCCGCCAGCAGACTGTCGATAACTGGTAATGGTCGAGGTGTCTGCGCGATCATGCGCCCCCACCGATCCGCGACGCGTTCGTCAATCGCATGGATGCGCAGATGGAATCGGGGGACGAGCTGATTGACCAGCCAAGACTCAAGCTTGTTTTTGTGTGTGTCATCTTTTGCGCTTTCGATGCCCTTGCGCAACTCGCCAAGCGTGAGTGTGCTGAGAAAACACTGCGTGGGATTGAGCGCTGCAATACGTTCGAGTGCGACAGGGTTGGCGTTTCGCTTTAGCGGTTCTGACACCACGTTGGTGTCGAGCAGAAACCCCATCGTTAGTCGAGCGAAATGTCGCGCGGCAGACTCTTATCGCGCGTGAAATCGAGATCGAGACCGTACAGCGGAGAAGCCTGTAAAAACTCGACCAAGTTTTGCTTAGGTGCCTTCAACCGTTGATATTCAGCCATCGAAAGCACCACAGCCGCAGGCTCACCACGCACTGTAATTTCCTGCGGTTCGGTGGCGGCGAGCCGAACCACTTCACTCAACTTAGCTTTGGCTTCTTGAAATTGCCAGATCGACATCGTTGCGCTCCTTGACTGGTCAGACTAGTCAGCATTGTACGCTGTTGGAATGGACATTGATCCTTGCCACCAGCGCGCTCCATGGCCGCGCGGGGCCAGTCACTTTTGCCAATCGCGGCAAAAGTAACCAAAAACGCTTGCCCCTGCACCCCGCTGTTTCCTGCGGTGCTCGCAACGGGCGGGATGCGTCAACGGCGCACGAAAGCTTCGCTGACGCTACGCACAGTGTGCGCCGACGACGCATCTACGACCGCCCGTTGCTCCGCTCCTCGGCGCGGGCTGAAGGGGCGGTTCGGACCGGCTGTAATGGCTTCGTTGCATGTTTGCGGCAAACTAGAGCATAAATCTACGATGTGCATTTCGTTAACCACGCTAATGGGACTGATAGAAGTGGCCCCTCTTGTTAAGACAGTGGGTGGGTATTGCTAAGGTGGATTCACTGAAGGGTTGATGGGACAGTTCGAGTTATCCATGGGGGCGTGCGACGAGCTAGCCC
>JANXNO010000282.1 GCA_025354075.1 Burkholderiales bacterium
GCTTGATCGTGTCGCGCGCGACCTGGATGTAGTCGACGTGCGCGTTGGTCGTGATCTCGCCGGCGAGCACCACCAGGCCAGTGTTGCACAAGGTTTCAGCAGCGACGCGGGAGCGTGGGTCCTGCTTGAAAATGGCGTCGAGAATGGCGTCGGAGACTTGATCCGCAACCTTGTCGGGATGACCTTCGGAGACGGATTCGGAAGTGAAGAGATAGTCGCTCATGCGTGGATCCTTGTCTGCTATACGTGCAATAGGTTGCAATGAAAAGTTCGGTGACTCTAGCGAGCCGTTGCGAACTTTCAACCCCAAGGGTGTGACTTCACGCGCGGCGACGCTTTAGCGGAAACAACAGGACAATCCAGTGGTTGCCAGCGCCCACCCCGCAAGTAGTCGAGTAACTCAGCGAGCGCTGCTTACAATTCTAGAGCACTCTCTACCCACATTCGCCCTTTGTCCAATCTCCTCCCCCGCGTCGCTTCGATGCTGGCCAACGCGCTGGCGCTGTGGTTGGGTGCGCGCTCGCTGTCAACGCAGGCCTTGATCGGAGGCGCGTTGGGGCGCTTGTTGCTCCTGTCGGGAGGCATGCGAAATCGTCTGCGCGAAAACCTGACGCAGGCTGGCTACGCCGACCGAGTGACCCTCAAACAGGCCGCGACGGGCATTGGTCAAATGGCCATTGAGACGGCTGGATTGTGGCGAACGCCGGATGACGTGTTACTTGCACGGGTGAAAATCGTCGAAGGCTGGGACGCCGTGTTGGCAGCCCGGCATGCTGGGCGCGGCGTGATTTTCTTGACACCACATCTGGGTACGTTTGAGATTGTGTCTCTGTTTATCGGTTCGCAGATGCCAATCACCGTGATGTTCCGGACTCCCCGCGTTGCCTGGGCCGAGCCCATGATGCGCGCCGGGCGCGACCGCATGCAGATTCGCTCCGAACCCGCTGAAATGAGCGGCATTCGCGCCATGCTCAAGGCGCTGCGTCGCGGCGAAACGGTGGGCCTGCTGCCCGATCAGGTGCCCGATGCAGGCAAGGGCGGGGACGGTGCATGGGCTGACTTTTTTGGACGACCGGCATACACCATGATCCTGGCGCAGAAGTTTGCGAAAACGACCGGTGCGCTGGTGGTGATGATGGCCTGTGTGCGCTTGGCCGAAGGGGCTGGATATCGGCTGGTGTTCACCCCGTTGCCTCCGTTTTCGGAGCACGCTGAGGCATCGGCGCGGGAGTTGAATGCGGCGGTAGAGCAGGCCATTGGGCTGGCACCAGATCAGTATTTGTGGAGCTACAACCGGTACAAAGTGCCCGCCGGGGTGGCTCCCTCTCCCGCAGGCGGGAGAGGGTTGGGGTGAGAGTGGTGGCTGACGCCCCGAACGACGTCGCTTTCTTCATGAAGGGAGTTACGTCGTGACCCTCGCTGGAATCGCCGCTTCGCTAGGCAGCAAGCTTCTGTCCCGCCTGTCGCCGCGTACCATCGCCGCAGTCAGCGGCCCGCTATCCGCCCTTGGCTGGTGGCTCGCGAAATCGCGTCGTCGAGTGGCGCTGACCAACTTACGCCTGTGCTTTCCGCAGCTCAGCGAAATGGCGCGCGAAACAATAGCTCGCCAACATTTCCGCGCGTACATGCAGGCCGCGCTTGAACATGGCCTGCTGTGGCATGCGAGTGGCGCGCGCATCCGCGGCTACGTGTCGCTGCACGACGAGCAGCAGTGGAAAAAATTCCGCGAAGGTGAAAACCAGCGCCCCGTCATCTGGCTCTGCCCCCATTTCATCGGCCTCGACGCGGCGGCGATTCGCATTTCTGTCGACACCTCGGGCTGCTCGATTTACAGCGAGCAGAGCAACCCGGATCTTGACCAAATGATGCTCGCGGGGCGCACCCGCTTTGGCGACTCCAGGATCATTGCCCGCACGGAAGGCGTCAAGCCGATCATTCGTGCGATGAAATCCGGGCTTCCGTTCTACTATCTACCGGATATGGATTTTGGGGCTCGCGATTCTGTGTTTTCTCCGTTCTTCGGCGTCAAGGCTGCCACCATCACCGGCGTGTCGCGTTTGGCAAAATTAACGGGCGCTGTCGTGGTGCCAGTGATTGCGACGCAGCGTCCGAAAGGCGCGGGCTACGACGTGCGTTTTTACCCGGCGTGGGACGCATTTCCGTCGGGGGACGACGAGGCCGACGCGCGCCGCGTAAACGCCTTTATCGAAGACCGCGTACGCGAAAATATCCCACAATATTTATGGACACACAAGCGCTTCAAAACGCGACCACCGAACGAGCCGAGCGTGTATTCATGAAGCGTCCCAACATACCTTTTATCGAATTGCCCACTGACGAAAACGTCAGCCGCGCGGTGGCCTGGTTGCGAGCGGGAGAGGTCATCGGCTTGCCGACAGAAACGGTGTACGGCCTCGCCGCAGACGCAAGCAATGTTGACGCCGTCACAAAGATTTTTTCGGCGAAAGGCCGACCGGTTGACCATCCGTTAATCGTTCATGTGGCCTCAGCCGAAGCCGCAAAGGCGTGGGCCGCTGATTGGCCGGACGCGGCGGACAAACTCGCCAATGCTTTCTGGCCGGGGCCAATGACGCTGATCGTCAAGCGCGCGGCGCACGTCCTCGACGCGGTGACTGGCGGACAAGACACCGTGGGGCTTCGCGTGCCTTCGCATCCGGTGGCGCAGGACGTGCTCAGGCTCTTCAGTAGCGAGCACCAAGGGCTCGCCGCGCCGTCAGCCAATCAGTTCGGGCAGGTGAGCCCGACCACTGCGGCGCACGTCGCGGCTGAATTTCCAGATCGTTTGTTGCTGATTCTGGATGGGGGTGCGTGCGAGGTTGGTGTTGAATCGACCATCATTGACGTGAGTGGGGTGCATGTCCGCGTGCTGCGCCCCGGTCGGGTCCGTGCGAGCGAAATTGAACAGGTGCTTGGAGCGCCTTTGGCTGAATATGGTGAAGATGCGCCGCGTGTCTCGGGCGCGCTGGCTTCGCATTACGCGCCCAAAACGCAAACGCTGATGCTCGCCACCGCACGACTCAAAATGCAGTTGCGCGCGTTTCGTCAGGCGCAGGATCGCGGCCCGATGCGTTGTGTGATCACCCATTCGTTCGATGCTGAGCCAGCCCCGCGCGTACGGGTGATCCGCCTCGCCGCCGATGTAGAGACGTGGGAGCGCGAGTTGTACGCGTTGCTGCGTGCGCTCGATGAAGAGCGTTACGGCACATTGATTATCGAAGCGCCACCCGAGACGCCGGAGTGGGATGCGGTGAATGATCGTATCCAGCGAGCTACCCAGCGCGATAGTGACGCCACTACATCCAGCGACACAGCGGACAATGCTGCGCAATGAAAATCGTCCTGGCTCCTGATTCGTTCAAAGGATCGCTGTCTGCCGAGGCCGTGTGCGCGGCGCTTGAACAGGGCCTGCGTCGCGTGTTGCCCGATGCGGAAATCGTGCAGCGACCGATGGCGGACGGTGGCGAAGGCACGCTCGACGCAGTCGTTACAGCGTTGTCGGGAACAGGCGCGCGACGTAAACAGGCGTTGGTGAGGAATGCTGCTGGACAGTCCGCCGAGGCGGGCTACGCGCTGATCAAGCATGGCGTGATTTATGAGGCGGCGCTGATCGAAGTCGCGCAGATTGTTGGCATCGAGGACGCGCACAACACGGCGGTGCCAGTGGGTGATCGGTCGAGTTACGGCGTCGGCGAATTGATGCGTTTGCTTGTCAACGATGGCATCCGTCATTTCTTTATCGGCCTTGGCGGAACGAGTACGAACGACGGCGGCGCGGGTCTGCTGGCAGCGCTGGGCGTTAAGTTCACCGGGACCTTTCGACGCGAGATTTCGCCTACGCCGAATGGGCTGGCAAAACTGATTTCTGTGGACGTAACAGGGCTTGATTCCCGGCTCGCCGATTGCGAAATCACGCTGCTGTCGGACGTGAACAATGGGCTCACAGGCGAACACGGCGCAACCGCGATTTTCGGGCCGCAAAAAGGCGTGACGAAGACCGACATCGCATCAGTGGATTCAGTCATTGCAGCGTATGCCGAGCGTCTCGAATCCGCGCTGCAAAAGCAGGCCAAAGACAAACCAGGCGCGGGCGCAGCAGGTGGTTTGGGCTATGCGCTGCAACTGCTCGGCGCAAAATTCGAATCCGGCGCGCAGACCGTCGCGCGGCTCACGGGGCTCGCCGCCGCGTGCAAAAACGCGGACTGGCTGATCACCGGCGAAGGCCGTACCGACGCGCAAACGCTGCTCGGCAAAACACCGTTCGCCGTCGCGCAAATCGCGCGCGAACACGGCAACGCAGGTTTGAAGGCCACGCTCATCAGCGGCGGCGTTGACGCCGGCTCACTGGCTGCGCTGAACGCCACGTTCAATGGCGGCTGCTTCTCCATCGTGCCGGGGCCGATGGCGCTCGATCAGGCGGTGATTCGCGCGCCGGAATTGCTGGCTAACGCAGCAGAGCAAATTGCGCGGATTGCAGCAATAAAGTCGTAACAGCTTTTGGCTGAAATGCACATTCTGATTAGGGAAGAGGCAATAAAAGCGATTTTATCGACTATTGGCAAATATGTGCGCTATGCCCATATGAAACGGGCTTTACAGCAAAAAGCTGCAATCGGAAAAACAGAGCACTAAGCCCGCAACTCGACGCGTTCCGCCTGCTCGCACAACGCCTCAATCACGTTTTCAACGAGATCACTTTCAACCAGATAGGGATTGAATCCGCTTTGATCGTGCCATCGCGCTGAGTCCGGCGCGGCGGTCGCCAAATCCGGCGTAAAACCCATGTCCCACACCGGGAACAAGCGCCGCCACGGCTCGACGTAGCGCAGCAGTGTGGCGTTTGCGTGGCGCGGATCGGTCACGATCAAGTTGTACAGCCCGTTCACCGAATCGCGATCGCCTTCGAGACACTGCAATGCGTGTGTCGGCGACACGCAAAGATAACCGGTGATACCAAGCGCGTTATTGCGCCGCTGGCTGGCCGCGAGAATCTGCTGAATGTCAGCCTTGGACATAGGCTCAACGAGGCTGCTGGCGTAGATGAGGCGAATGAGTTTCATGCCACGAGTTTAGGCGCGGCGTAGCTGGACAAACCAGCCCTCGACAAAATGAAATTTGTCGAAGTGCCGTGCCAATTATTTCTTGCTAATGCCAAACAAAAGTCGCTTCGCCTCTTCGCCCGCCTGCCCGGTCGGCGTCGTGTTCATATCCTTGGCGATTTGATACGCGCGGACGGTAGCGGGCCGTTCCTTGATCGCGTTGAACCAGCGCTTCAAATTCGGAAAATCATCGAGATTCATCTGTTGCCGTTCGTGCGGTACCACCCACGGATAGCAGGCCATGTCGGCGATGGAATAGTCACCCGCCAGAAATTCACGATCCGCCAGCCGCTTGTCCATCACGCCATACAGCCGTGCGGTTTCGTTCACATAACGATTGATTGCATACGGCAATTTTTCTGGCGCGTAGGTGCCGAAATGATGGTTTTGTCCGGCCATCGGGCCGAGCCCGCCCATCTGCCAGAACAGCCATTGAATCGCTTCTTTGCGCCAGTACAGTGATTTGCGATGGAGGAATTTTTTCGACTTGTCGGCGAGATACAGCAGTATCGCGCCGCTCTCAAAAATGGCCAGCGGTTCACCGTCATGCGTGGCCTGCATCGGCTGGTGATCGACCATCGCCGGAATGCGATTGTTCGGTGCGACTTTCAAGAATGCCGGATCGAACTGCTCGCCCTTGCCAATGTTCACCGGAATCACGCGATATTTCATCTTCGCTTCTTCCAGAAACATCATGATCTTGTGGCCGTTGGGTGTGGTCCAGTAGTAGAGGTCAATCATGGGTACTTCTGTGGTTTTAACTCCCTTTCCCGCAAGCGCTACGACAGGATTGTCGCCTTTGGCTCCGCGGTTGGGGTGAGGGGGGTGCGTAACGACTAAAGCTTAACTGGCCCCGACGACTCCACCACCGCCGTCGCCTCGCGCGCCTGCTGCTGCCGCACGCGATCCACATACTGCTCGGCACGCGCGATCTGGTCATGCAGCATCGCGTTGTTCTTGCCCATCACGTCGATAGCCTTGGTGCGGAAGCTGTCCATCGCGTCCATCGCCTTGAAAGTCTGATCGAACATCTCTTTCAATTTATCGATGCCGATGCCGGGGTTCTGCGAGAACTCGGTCGTCTTGTCGACATGGGTGTTGAGCTGTTTTCCGGTCTCGGCGATCAAGCCTTCAATCGTGCTGTTGACGCCTTTCAGCATGTCCATCACCTGCAACTGATTTCCGGTCGCGCGCGCCACCGTTTGCGCCACCGCAAGGGCGCTCATCCCAGTCGTTGCGACGCGCGAACAGCCGTTAATCATTTCGCGCCCGGTTTTCTTGAGCACATCCAGCGCGAGATAACCGTTGATGCACACCGCCTGCTGCGTCAGCATGTCCTGCAAATTCTGCCGCGCGTAGAACAGTACTTCCTGCTGCAACGCATGGGCGCGGCGCGGATCGGTTGCCTGCAACGCCGTCACGCGTTCAGCGAGCGCGCCGTCGAGCTTTTCTGAAAAGTGAATCGCAGCGGCGAGCTTCTGCATCGCCTCCCACAATTTGCCGCGCACCGATCCAATTTCGATCACGTCTTTTTGCATGTCGTCGCGCGCCGCGTACAGCTGCTGCATGCTGGTTTGCAACTGCGATCCCGCGCTTTGATATTTGCGGAAATACGCCTGCAACTTGTTGCCGTACGGAATGATGCCGAACAGTTTGTTCGGCTGGAAAAGATCACCCGCCTTGCCGGGGTTCAGTTCGTCCAGTTGTCCGCGAATTTCGGAGATCGCTTTGTATGCTGGGCTGCTTTCTGCGCCCACAAAATTCTGCTCCATGAACCGACCCTGCATCATCGACGACGCAATCGAAATCTCTTCGCGGCCCAATGCGAACGCGCTGTCCAGTTTGCCCTTGAAGGCCGCGCTTTCCACATCCTCGGCCAGCAGCGCGGTGACGAAACGGCTGACCTGCTCGTCGACTGCCGCTTTGGTCGCCTCAGGCAAAGGTACCGCGCTTTTCGACGCCTCCGGGACGACGGGCGTGATGACTTCGGGCGGCGTGAGTTGAAAACCGGCAGCGACGGCAATAGGAGCAACGGGGGCGTCAGACATGGAAGGTCTCCCAGGTGAAATTTCACGACAAGGCGCACAGTGTATTTGTAGGAGCGGCTCTGCCGCGACCCGCATCCGTTTACGCAAACCCGGTCGCGGCAGA
>JANXNO010000579.1 GCA_025354075.1 Burkholderiales bacterium
GAGAGGATGCAGCCAGCGCCCGGTGCTGTGCTCGCATACATGCGGATCGATTCGGGAGCATAGACGCGAAACTGGCCAGCCGCAGAAGTTGCTGTATCAACCGTTGACGAGCCGCCCCACACAAACGAGAGGTCATGTAACGCCCTGGCGCGGAATCCCGCCGCGAAACTCGCGAAACCGCTGGCGTAGTTACGTTCACCACCAGCGACGGTGCTGGACGTTCCGATCGCTGCGTTGGCGAGCCCGCCCACAATTGAGCTGTATGCACCGTTCGCGGTGTTGCCTGAACCGCCAGAGACGGCGGCGTACCCGCCGCCAGCGTTGTTGGCAGCGCCGCCGCTCACGGTGCTCCCCGCGCCCGACGCGGAATTGCTGCAGGATCGGTTCGACTGGCCAGTGAACGAATCAAAACAGTCGTTGCGCGAGTAGCCGCCACCAGCCACCGTCGAACCAGCAGGCCCCAAAGCGTTGTTCGCCGAGCCGTTGACGATGGCGATGGCATCGACAAAGACCAGGTCTGGTGCCGGCGCGATGCGCAATCCACTTCCGCCGCCTGTTCCTACGGTCAACGGTTTTCCGTCTGTCGTGCCGAGCACGGCTGGCGCTCCCACATTGCCAAACGCGTTGCCGCCAAGCGTAAACGCGTTAACCGCGCCGCCCGCAGCACAGCCGTTCACCAGAAAACTTGTCACCGCAGTCGCGCTGTTGCGCGAGCCCGTCCCCAGCGTCAGACCGCTGGTTAATGAATCGCCGTTGAATCCTGCCAGATGCCGCGCGATGATGGTGGTGTCGACCGTGTCAATCTGCCCATCACCGTTCATGTCGAGCGCGCAACCGACACATTCGATGTTGTTTTTCACCTGCAACGGATCAAGGCTCGCATAGCGCGTGCTGGCGACGAGGGGCACGCCAGTGATGCCGAGCGCATAACGGGCAAGCACCACACCGTCGTTCACTGCGTCTGAGCCTCCCGTGTCGAAAGGGCAGGTGGCCGCCACGGCCCAGACGGCGGGTAGCGCGGTCGCCACTGCGGTCAACGCTGCCATGGCACCGCTCCGCCGTTTCAGTGTGAAAGCAACACGCAAAAGCTTCATGACTCTACCTTGTTAGCAATGGGAGGGCGCCGCCTGTTTCGCGCTGTCGGCAAGCGCTACGGAAAAAAATAGGACCCCGACTATCGCCAGGTTTTAGCGAACAGCTTCTCGCAACGACTGCATCTTCAGCACTTTGAGCACGGCATCGCGCGAGGTGGGGCACGCCGCTGTGGTGACTGCATCAATTTCCGCCGACACCCGTTGCAGTGCGTCGGCTCTGCTGTTGAACGCTGCTGCAATAGAGATCACCAGTTGGGCCTGCGTGCCTACTGCATTGAGCTTTGGCGCCTCCGCTGCGAGCTCGTTTAAGATTTTGCAAAGCGTTGGCGACAGGTCATCTGTCAGCGGATTCGAAACAGCTTTGGGATCAGGATTGGCGCCGGGACTGGCACTGGCCGGCGCGTCAGACACGCTGCTGCTTCGCGGCGTGTTGTCCGGCGGCTTTGAGCAAGCGCATAACAGCGCGGCGACCGCGCACAGCGCCACCCGTGAATCGGTTCGAACCAACGGCAAGGATGAATGACGGTATCTATGCATAATTTAATGTCCCTTTGGTTAGCGGCCTTCGCTCAGCGCGCCCTGCACGGTGAGGCTTCCGCCTAAATCGTTTTCGGTCTCGTCGCGAAACCGCGGTAACCTGATAGATATCGGCCCGTTTCCATCCCGTCCGATATCCAGCAGTATCGAGCCAATCAACGCTCCGTTGGCGCGCACGACGTTCAAAGTGCAGTTTGCAGATCCGAATTTGGCAGCAAACGTCGCACGTTCCGTCACGAACGCGCCAGTGCATGAACCCCTGAATCCACCTGCCATCTGGTTGGTCGAGCTTTTTTCGATCAATGCAAACTGCAATCCGTCGTTGCGCTGCGTGCTGGCAATATCGAGAAAAAATTTGCCCTTTCCCAGAAACGCGCTGCTGTCGCCCACAAACGTGAATCGCCACTGGGTTGATCCGAGAACCGCGACGGGCGGCAGCGCACCAAAGGCCTTCAGGTCGTTATCCAACTGGGCCAGCGTGCCGCGACCAACCACGTTGTCAAGCTGCTTCCCGGCGCGAATAATGTTTTTGCGCAGCTTGTAATCGCGCACTGTATTGATCATCGCCTGGTCGAACGCGTTTGTCTGTGAGCCGACAATCAGCGGCATGCCGGGATTTCTGGGTTGCACACGATTCAACCCTTGCTTGATTGCTTCAATCGCCTCTCCCGGCGCGCTAAAAGGGCGAATATTTGCGGCGTCGTTTCGCAGACATTGCAGAAGCCGAGCTTGCGTTGCTTTGCTAAAGCTGCGGAAATGCGTGGATTCAAGGTGACTTTTAGTAGCAGGGTTGGACATGGTGGCTCCTTTGAAAGAACTGCGTCGTCGTTCAAGGCGGGAGTAACGCCGCCAGGTAGTTTTCGATCTGCATAAACGTCGTGCGTGTGGCGCTCAAGCCGACTGCGCCTGCGATGAGCGCCGGGCCGGTAATGCCAAGCAGGTAACGTGAAATCAGCAAGCCGTCGGTGAGCGCGTCGACCTGTCCGTTCCCGTCGATATCGAGCTTCGGCTTCAGGTCGTCGAGATAGGCGGTGAGCGCCGCTGACGTGTTGCGCGTAGCGTCGCCTGAAACAACGTTGCCGCTTAGCAGCGCCGCGCCGCTGATGCCTGCCAGGTAGCGCAGGATCAGCAAGCCGTCGTTGGCTTCGGTTGCGGCCGAGACGGGCGCGTTACCGTCGACGTCCAGATTGAATGGGCCGTTGCTCGTCAGCGCAAAAGTGGCGGATACACTGGCCGCCGCGTTCAAGGTTTTGGTGCAAGGGAGCGTGCCCGTGCAGCCATTGCCGAGCCAGCCTGTGAAGGCTGATGCCGCGCTGGTTGGCGTTGCGGTGAGCGTAACTATGGTGCTCCCATCGAACGATGCACTGCATGTTGCGCCGCAGCTGATGCCGGCGGGCGATGAGGTCACGGAGCCGCTTCCGGAGCCGGTTTTTATTACCGTGAGAACAACCGGCAACGATGCCGTCACGCACTGTGAAAACTCAGAGGTGTTGCCCGCTGCGTCGGTCGCCGTGGCGGTCACCACAGGTTGACCCGCAGGCAGTGCAGCAAATGTCGTGCTGAAGTTGGCGTTTCCGCTGCCGTTGGTTGTTATTGATTGAAATCCAATGAACGTCTTCCCCTCGCCATAACCCGATGGATCGCACGCAGGATTCGCGAAAAATTCGAGACGGTAGATGCTGCTGGCTTTGCTGTTGAACGTACCTTGAACGTTGCCCGCAGCCGTAGCTGAAGTGATCACGGGATAGTTTTGCAGATCGCTTGGGCCGGTGTCGGCGTCGCCGTCATCGTTGGGCGTCACCACGTCCGGTGCGTATAGATTGATGCCTAAGCCACCTGCTCCCGAAATGGGGCCATTAAGGTAAATGGCATTGCCAAGAATCGATGCGCTTGCGGCCGCGCGGATTTGCGGCGCACTGATCACGACTTTGATGCCGTAAGAGTCGCTGCCAGTAATCGTGTTGCCCTCACCGGCAACGGTGCCGCCTATGATTCCAACGCCGCTGTTGATAACCACGCCGATTGAGCCCAGATTGGGCAGCGGCGTAATGCCATCAGCTCGGGTGCCGATCAGATTGCCCTTGATCACGGCCGTGGTCGTAGTGACCACAATCGCGTCAAGTCCGCTGTTGCCAGAAATAACATTGCCCGCATTGATACCGCCAATCGTGGTGGTGCCCGCAAACGCACTGCCGCCTGTGACCCGCAGGCCACCGCTATTGGGCAGAGCTGTGTTGCCGTTGATATCCGTGCCGATAAAATTCTTGTGAATTGTGACGCCGTCCGCGACGGTTAGGATACCGACGCCATGATTACCCGAGATCACGTTGCTTGATCCTGCGGCTGTGCCACCGATGGTGATCGGTG
>JANXNO010000382.1 GCA_025354075.1 Burkholderiales bacterium
CGAGGCGATTCACACCTCCGCCACGGCCTTGCAGCGCGTTGGCGCAATCAGCAAGACGACGCTGCGCGAATTCGACGAAACCTGCCTGAAAGCCGCCGAAGAAATCGCTCCGCAACAGATCAAAAAAATTCGCGAAAGCAATCACGTCAGCCAGCCGATTTTTGCCCGCTATCTGAACACCAGTGAATCAACGGTGCAGAAATGGGAGACCGGCGCCAAACGCCCGAGCGGTATGGCACTGCGGCTCCTGCAGGTTGTTCAGAAGCACGGGTTGAGGGTGCTTTCGTAAAGTGGCCAGCACGTTGAAAAAACGTCCGTGGGATCCTGCCGAACACCTTAAGACCGAGGATGATATCGCCGCATATCTTGAGGCCGCATTCGAGGAAGGCGACCCATACCTTGTTGCTGCCGCGCTCGGCGACATCGCCAGCGCGAAGGGTATGACGCAAATCACACATGACATCGGGCTCGGGCGCGAAAGTCTTTACAAGGCCTTCTCGTCAGAAGGCAATCCTGAGTTTGCGACGATTATGAAATTGGTGAGCGCGTTGGGGCTAAAGTTACACGCGACACCAGTGTAATGATCGAGCAATTGCAGGATTTTTTGCGAACCGAGCCCCCTTTAATCATCTTGACTACTTGAGTAAAAGTGAAACATCCGAAACCACTTCTCCCCACAACACGCACGAATGTTCTGACGAAGGAATGGTTACCAACTTCCTTCAAAAACTTTCTAGCTGAAGTGGATCACCTGAAGTCGGTTGGAAATGAGGACGGGGCACTCATGCTTTATCGAGGTCAGAAACGCAGAGAGTGGTTGCTCGATTCGACGTTCGTGCGCAGTTGCAAGTTAATAATTTTTGGCATTCCCGTGGAACAAAAACTAAAGGCTTCGCTCGTGGAATCGAGCAACTACCACCACGCTCTTGTGGCGCTGTATTTGCTCAAGTTCAGCGAGATAATTCAACCTTCCGCAGAGTTATATGCGCTAGAAAATAGTCTCGGAATCGACGTCTGGTTTGAATTGCTCAAGCGAATGCAGCAGCATCCTGAAATAGACAAAAGCGCGATCAAAGGCTCTAACTTCGTTGACTGGTCTGCGTCAAGTGATATTGCTCTATATTTTGCGAACGAAGGACGAGATGGCGAAGGGGCTGTCTATGTCTGCGACGCATCGGCCACCGGGAAAACAATTCCCTTCAAAAGCGTAGATGAGGTTCTGGATTTAATGGCCGAAATAAGAGATAAAGGAGAGGCCCTAGGCGCGCCACTTTTGTTTTCACCTGAGCGCCAGATAGCGTATCCACGTGCAAAAAACCAGCAAGCGAGATACTTCGCCCAAATGGATATGCGATACGATCTTGAATCGATTTGGAGAAAGCGCGAACGTGAGCTTCAAGGCCAGACAATCTTAGTGAAAGTCGTGCTTCCTGCGGAGAGCGTAGACGAGGCAAATGAGTATTTACAAGCGAACGGGATTGACCGTGACTTCGTCTATCCGTCCTGAGCTGCGACACCGCGCGCGGCAGTTGTGTGGTCATGTCGCGCTGGCAAAGCTAGCGCAAGAAAGCAAATGAAGCGAAGACAGTATTGAAGTCACTCTTCAATTCGGTATAACGAAGTCGCGCTTGCTGATCGTCAGCAGAGGATACCCCGCAATTTACGACCCACATTCGACCTGGAGTCAGAGCTACGGCGATATCTTGTCTGCGCAAAAACTTGCCCGCCAAGTTTTCGAGCCTCGCTTCAACAGTCCCAATCAGGGCCGTCACACCATATATTGCGCCCACGCGGCTTGACAGTACGTCTACTTCATTCGCATCGTCCCCCAAGAGCTTTGACCACAATTTTTTATCGAGGAACCAGTTCGAGACGTCGCCGTTCAAAAGTTGCTGTGAGGTTGTACTCGTGTCGGAGTGCACTATGACTGTCACATTACAGTTTCCTCCTTCTCCCAGTGAAACAGCGGC
>JANXNO010000387.1 GCA_025354075.1 Burkholderiales bacterium
GTGGATGAGCCCTTTACCGCAGTGCTGGACTCGGAAGCCTACCGTCGCCAACTCCGCAAACGCAAGCGTTTGCAGGAAAAACTCGACAGTCAAGCGCAACCGCGTGCGACAACGTTTGGCGTGACCTCATCACCCGCAGCGGCCAATCAGCAATTTGATGTTGTTCAAACCTTGACCAGCGCGCTCGTATCCGATGCGGCGGAGTAATCAAACCCGGCCGCAAGCCGCCGTATCCGTGACACTAGTCGCCATTCGTAGCGTCCGGCAGATCAACTGATGCAGCGCGGTTTCCATGACGTCATGAGAGCGCAGTTTTTCGCCTCGATTGCCGATAACGCACTGTTTGTCGCAACCATCGCCTTGCTTCGGGAAAACGGTGCTCCCGACTGGCAGCAGGCGGCGGTGGTATCAGTGTTTGCGTTCTTTTATGTGGTGCTTGCGCCAGTGGCCGGCGCGCTGGCTGACCGTTTTCCCAAAGGGCGCGTAATGCTTGCGTCCAACACGGTGAAAATCGTGGGCTGCACGCTGATGTTGCTGACCCCGTTTCCGCTGCTCGCGTATTCAATCGTCGGTCTCGGGGCCGCATGCTACGGCCCGGCGAAATACGGCATCGTCACCGAACTGCTGCCATCCGCGCAACTGGTTAAGGCAAACGGCTGGATTGAGGGCTTGACAGTGATTTCCATCATCCTGGGCCTGGCACTCGGCGGCGCGCTGGTCGGCACCACGGCTGCGCGCTGGTTGCCCAACCGCAATCTGGTGCTGTCTGGTTTGCAGATAGCTTTGTTGCCGCAGACTGCGATTGTGTTTGTGCTGGGGTTGTATGGGCTAGCAGCGTTGTTCAATATGCCTATCACCGCGACGGGTGTGGCGATGCAGCCGATGCCTGCATTGCACAATCTGCTTTGGGATTGCTATCGCTGCAACCGAATCTTGTGGCACGATAAGCTGGGGCAAATTTCGCTGGCGACCACGACGCTTTTTTGGGGGGTTGGCGGCCCACTTCGCTATCTCGTGATTGCCTGGGGTGCGGTTGCGCTTGGCTACGGCATCAGCGATGCGACACTGTTAATGGGCATCGTCGCGCTGGGCACGGCCGTCGGCGTGTTGATCGCCTCGTGCAAGACAACGCTTGACACTGCAGTCGACGTGTTGCCGCTGGGTGTCGCATTAGGCCTCGTCATGATCGCCATGGTGTGGGTGTCCAGCGTGTGGGTGGCGTTGCCTTTTCTATTCGTATTGGGGTGTATCGGTGGTTTTATGGTGGTGCCGATGAATGCGCTTCTTCAGCATCGCGGCGCGACGTTGATGAGCTCGGGCCGATCCATCGCGGTGCAAAATCTGAATGAGCAGTTGGGAATCCTGGCCTTTGGCGCACTCAGCTCCGCTTTGATTGCCTCCGGCATGTCGGTGCTTGTGGTGCTGGCCATGCTCGGCTGCGTCGTCGCTGTATGCATGACGCTAATCTTTCTCAAACATCGGCTTAATCAGCGAACAAAGCCTGATGCCGTGCTACTGCGGATCAGCGCGTGACCTCGGGAAAAGCAATGCTTTCGTCGTCGAAAAATAGCGACCAGAGTCCGTGCCGACCGATTTTCTCGGAGAGCTATCGTGAGTAAACGGCATCAGTCAGCGCGCGAGGAAATCGCCAACAGCGTAGTACATGGCTCGGCACTTGCGGCGTCAATAGCTGCAATTCCGTTTCTGTTTCAACTGACCGAATCGACGCCGATGCGTGCTGTCAATATCGCAGGTAGTGTCGTATTTGCGATGACGTTGCTGTTGCTCTACTCGTGTTCCACGCTGTATCACGCGCTATCAGACGGTCGCGCGCGCCTGATCCTGCTGCGGCTGGATCACGGCGCCATTTATCTCTTTATCGCCGGTAGCTTTACGCCCTTCGCAATGGTCTCGCTTGATACCACTTCTGGTTGGATCCTGTTGGGTCTGGTGTGGTTGTTTGCTACGCTGGGCTTTGTTTTGAAAGCCTTTGGCTGGCTGTCACATCCGCTTGTTTCCACCAGTCTGTATTTACTGATGGGTTGGATCGTACTTATTATCGCGGCGCCGTTGATTCAACGTTTACCGCAATCGGGAATGCTGTGGCTCGTTGCAGGCGGCATTGCATATACAGTGGGCGTCGTTTTTTTCGTGCTGGATTCGCGAATACGCTATGCACATGCCATTTGGCACGGATTCGTCGTCGCAGGCACCAGTTGTCACTTTGTCGCGGTACTGGGCCTGAATCGTTGATGCCTGGACAGCTATCAGCAAAAATTATTTTGCGGATTCTGTAAATAATATTATCGTATTATTAATAGATGAATAGTCGCAAAAAAAGTAATCGTAATGAGTAAGTTCACCAAGCTCTGTACCCAAATAAAAATATATAACGAAGGCCGCGATCCCGAACGGCTCGCGATGAAATATCGCAACATGCGGGCGAGCGCATTTGTTTACCTTCGTGCAACCTGCCATCTTTTTCCCGGTCAACTGACAGAGCTGAAAGCGCTTGCCAAAACACCTGCTGTCTGGTCGTGTGGCGACTTGCATCTGGAAAACTTCGGCAGCTACAAGGGGGACAAT
>JANXNO010000401.1 GCA_025354075.1 Burkholderiales bacterium
GCAGCCTTCTCAGGTCACAGTGACTTTCAATACCGCAAGCGCATTCGTAAGTCAGGCCGGCGGTGTGCTCACGCTGGCGGCAGGCGCGCCCGGAGGTACCACCCAAACTGCGACGTACAGCATCTGTCAGACCCCCGCCAACACGCTGTGCAGTGGCACGGTTAACGTCACCATCACGGTGCCCAATGTGGTCAACGCTGTCGCGGATGCCGCTACATTGAGCCCTGGCGGAACGCTGAACCTTCTCGCAAATGACAACCTTAACGGCACGCCACCCCTGTCGTCGCAGGTCACGGTGACGTTCAACACGGGCAGCGCCTTCCTGAGCCAGAGCGGTGGCGTACTTA
This sequence comes from Burkholderiales bacterium, assembly GCA_025354075.1. Lineage (GTDB taxonomy): Bacteria > Pseudomonadota > Gammaproteobacteria > Burkholderiales > Casimicrobiaceae > Casimicrobium. Next base: position 348 of record JANXNO010000401.1, read on the forward strand.
CGCTGGCGGCAGGCACACCTGCCGGTACGACGCAGTCTGCAACTTACAGCATCTGCCAAAGCCCGGCCAACACGCTATGTAGCGGCCCGGTCAACGTGACCATCACCGTGCCAGGCGCAATCACCGCCGTTGCAGATGCGGCCACGCTGAATCCCGGTGCTACGCTCAATTTGCTGGCGAACGACAGCCTTAACGGTGCCGTTCCGCTGTCGGCACAGGTCACCGTTACCTTCAATACCGCCAGCGCTTTTCTCAGCCAGACGGGAGGCGTGTTGACGCTTGCTGCGGGTGCGCCTGCAGGCTCGACGCAAACCGCCACCTACAGCATCTGTCAGAGCCCCGCCAACACCACGTGCAGCGCGACGGTGAACGTTACGATCACGGTGCAGGGGACGATCAACGCCGTCGCCGATATCGCGACGTTGAGTCCCGGCGGCACGCTCAATCTGCTTGCCAACGACATGCTCAACGGTGCGGTGCCGTTGTCAAGTCAGGTCACGATCACCTTCATGTCTTCAAGCGAAAATGTTACGCAGGTGGGCGGCTTGCTCACACTATCGGCAGCAGCACAACCCGGCACCACGCATATGGGTACTTACAGCATTTGTCAGGCACCGGCGAACACACTGTGCAGTGGCCAGGCCAATTTCAATATCACCGTGCCGAGCACTATCCTGGCCGTTGCCGACACAGCGACAATCACGCCCGGCAGCACCTTGAATCTTCTCGCCAACGACAGCCTTAATGGCGGTTCACCGTCCTCCGTACAGGTGACGGTCACATTCAACACAGCCAGCGCGTTCCTCAGCCAAACCGGCGGATTGCTGACACTCGCCGCAGGCACGCCGGGTGGCAGCACGCAGGCCGCCACGTACAGCATCTGCGTTGCGCCAGCGAACACAACGTGCAGCAGCACGGTTGGAGTGACTATCACCGCGCCCATTACTGCCGTGGCTAATCCGGATGGCCCACGGATACTCACACGGGGTATTGGTGCTGGCATCGGCCTAAATCTCAACGATACGTTGAACGGGGTGCTCGTTCCCCCAGGGGCCGTCAACGTGCAGTACACGTTGAATGACAACACGGCAGTTTTCACGCTGACGGCCAGCGGCTATCTGCAGCTCGTGGACGATATGTTCGCGGCTCCGGGCATCTACACGTTGTCCTATACGTTCTGTGAGGCAGGAGTCGCGACCAATTGCTCAAGCACAACGGCGACGATCAACGTTCAGGCACCGTAGAAAGGTGCGGTTTGCGACGGTTTATTGCAGGTTTTGTTGATGCTGCGGGCTAGCTCGGTGTTTTGGCCGTTGTTGTAGCGCTGCCGTGCCCAAACGCTGGTTAGCGTCGACACATTCAGGACACGTTTTCTCGCATTCGTGCGCCTGATCTGCATTTCGTCGCCTGTCTGTTTTGCCGCATGACATAGAACTTTACAGTTCAGTCCGTTGAATATGTGCAGTCATTGCACCGTTCGGTGGCACTGAAACTGGGAGATTTACACGGACTTACTTCACGTCATTCTGGCGTTCAATCTGGTGACCGGTCTGAGCGTTCTCGTTGGCTGTTATGCAATGCATTACTACTTCGACCCAACACCCAATGGCAAACCGCGCGCAAAGCTCAACGTCGCCGGCATGTCTGGCGCTGCGTTGGGTCTGGTTCTAATGAGCGGTATCGCGACGTTGTTTGTTTGAGCCCGATGACGCCTGCGGACGCGCACTCCTGCGTCAACGCGCGCCAGCGGTTCGTAGCACGTCTGCGACTGCGGCGTCATCGCGCTCTCGCGCCATCTGCAGCGGCGTCCGGCCGCGTTCGTCCCGTGCATTGACGTTTGCGCCGCGCGCAATCGCAGCGCGCAAGCCGGGCACGTCGCCTGCCCGCACGGCTCTGAGCATCAATTGATCGAGTTCACTCAGCTGCGGTAGCGGGCGTAACCCATCAGCAGGATTTGCTGCCGCTTGCGGTGCCGCCTTCATCGTGTCCGACTGCGCAGTTGCAATGCGTCCTGCCAGCGCGCCCCTGGACAGGCCAGCAGACGGTGCCGTTGCCGTCACTGTCGGCGGTGCAACAGACGCGGGGGCTGGCGGAGGAGCAGGAGCGGGAGCCGCTGCAATCATGGTCTCTGACGTTTGCGCAGGAAACGCATCGGGCGCAGCAGTCGGCGCGCGAGGTGCCGCTGCGGCCATCGCAGGTTGATCTTTCATTGGCGAAGTAGCAGCTTTAGCCGATTTGCGTAATTCTGCCGAGGCAATGACGGTTTCCCGAAACGGTTCGCTGGCAGCCACGTCGGCAGCGGCAGCCGCAGGCTGCGTTGTCGCGGTATTACCGACGAAGGGCGCGGGAGCACGTTGATCGGCTTTCTCTTTCTTTGCGGGGGGGGCGACGCTGGCGATGGCCACATTGATTTCTGTACGCGTGGATTCCGCTGGCTTGCTCGCGCCTTCGCCGTCAGCTCGTGCTCGCGACATACTTGACCCGGCAACCGCACTGGGCGCGGCGGGCGCGGGCGTGGGTGCGGGTGTGGCCACGGCGACCGCCGCATCGGGCGCTGGCGCGACCGCTGTGGCGGTCGATTCGGCCGCGCGTGCCTTGTCCACCTGCGGCGCACTGACAGCGGCTACTGTCGCGTCGGGCGCGCTCGCAGGACGGGTGAGCTGAAAAATCCATACGCCAACCAGACCGATCACCACGCCTGCAGCCAGGCGCCATAGCGGTTGGGGTTCGTTGGCGGCGGGGGTCGCGCGCGTTGTGGCGCTCAGCGTGGCGGTGCTGGATGCTGAGGAGGGGGCGGACTGCGCAACCACGCGTGCGTGTGCCAACACCGCTGCACGTACGTTTGCGCTGGCGCGCGCGCCCTCGCGAACGCTCGCCTGACGGTAGGCGTCAAGCAATGGATCGGGGCGTTTGGTTTCGGTACTTTGGCTCATGCTGACACCTCTGCAAAATCTGCGAGCAGGACCTTCAGTTTGTTGCGGGCATATCGCAGTCGGCTCTTGGCCGTCTCAAACGAGACGCCGGTGGCCGCTGCGATTTCCTCCACACTCATGTCACCTTCGGCCTGCATCAAAAATGCCTCGCGTTGATCCTCCGGCAATTGTTCAATGGCGTCTAACAGCGCCCGGGCCTGTTGCTGTGAGCTGACCTGTCGCAGTGGCCCCAATCGAGACTCGGCTGCAAGGTCAGAAAACATCGAGTCACCGTCGTCGTTTTCAGCATCGATGCTGGCGTGATTTTTCGCGGTCCGTACATGGTCAATCACGCGGTTTCGCGCCATTGTGAACAGCCACGTTTTGAACTTGGCGGTGGGCTCGTAACTCGCCGCCGTTCGCGCCACGGCAAACCACAACTCCTGCACCAGATCATCCGCCACCGCCTGATTCTGCACGCTGCGAAACACAAAGCGCCACACACCTGTTTCATGCCGGTCGTAGAGCTGCTCAAACGCGCTCGATTGGCCGCGCGCAAACAACTGCATCAGGGCTTCGTCGGTGGCGTCGTGCAGTGATGACGGAGGCGTGGTCATGCATGAGATTATCGCCCGTTCCTTCTGCGGCCCCTTTCCCGCAAGGGAAGGGGCCCTTGACGCGGTCTACCGCCAAAACCGTGGTGGATCTGGCACAAAGCCAAGGCTCTCGGGGAACGCGTTTGGCGTGCGATTCCACGGACGTTGCGGATGCGGTGGTTGAATTACGCCCATCGACACCAGGTTCTCACGGCTGTCGTAACGAATGCGGATCGTCTCGTTCGGTGACGACTGCGCACGCTCAAAGCTGGTATGCGTCACCTGCGACACTTCGCGCTCGCCATGTCCGGTTCCGAGTTTCTCGCGCATGGCCGGGCTGGCGTCAGCGCGCCGCGATAACTCGCCCGCCACTGATGACGGCGCGCTTTGCGCCGGGGCGGGCGCAGGCATGCCCCGGCTGGCCGCGCTGTCAGCTGCGCCCATCTCATTACGCGAGCTCTTGCTTGATTCGGCCTCACCGCTCTGGCCGTATCGATACGTCGGTGGCGACCACGGTGGAGTCACTGAAACCGCCGGCTGATAGACGCGCTCGTTGAACAGCGCCACACCAATCACGCCCACGTTGGCCGGACGCCCGGTGCGGGCGGCATACGAGCTGGGCGAGGCGACGAATTCAAAGGCGGCGACCTCCTGATTGCTCTTGCGCCAGCCCGTGACCTCATAGCGCTGATAGCCGTTAAACACGTAGCCCGACTGATCCACGCTCGCGGTCTGACCGTTCAGCACGTTCACGCCGTCCACTGACATGACGGCCATGACGCGGCCGCCGACAGCGTTTGCGACGGAGATTGAATATTTGGCGCCGGGCGTGCCAGCCACCCAGTATTCGCCTTTGAAATAATGCACTGGCAGGGTTTCGCCGGTAGAACGATCAATTACTGTCACATCAGCCAGACGACCAAGGGCGGAGGCGTTCATCGACGCGCTGGCCGCTGCGGCAACTACCGCGGTGAAGAGAACTTTGCGCAACATGGTGAGCTCCTTGAAGCTTCGGCGCACCTCGAAATGAGATGCATGAAGACTGAAACGAAGCAAGTTGCGGGTTGGGGTTAAATCAATTTACGATTGAACAGCTTTTTACGGAAAGCCTTGTCGCATATGGGCATAGACGCATATAATGGTATTTGTTGACTTATTGCACAAATGGGGCCTATGCCCATATTGGATGGGCGTTTCGCGAAAAAGCTGATAGAGATTTACGCTCAAATCTTCGCATTTGATCGGGAGTTTCACGCCGCGTCGCGATTGCCCTTGCAGGCCGGGAATCTCGCGCAGGACCAAAAGTCCTTTGCTGCGGGGCCTTTTGCACCGACCGGTGCCACACGCAAGCGCATCGGCCCGTTGCACACCGGGCAAAACGGTGCCGCAGGCGTCTCGGTGGTGGCTCCGAGCGTGATGACGCTCGGGATATCCGTGACCGGCACACCGGTCGGCATGCCGCCGGTTTCGTTGAGCATTTCGCGCAGCGTCGGCCCGTCAATCAGCTGAATCTTGCGGCCGCTAGCAAACGCCATGGCCTCGCGTGTAAACGAGCCCGTCGTGATCACAAAGCCACCCGCTGCGTTTTTGGCGCGCATGCGGTTGTGCAGCTCGCGAACGCCGGAAATATCGACCTGGGCGGTGCGCCAGTGCTTGCACTGCACCAGGAAGTACTCACCGCTTTTTCGCAACACCATATCGTGCGCACTGTCTGGCGCCTTGCCGTTGTCATCGCCCACCATGTAGCCGCGTTGCCGAAAGGCCTGACTGACCAACAGCTCAAACTGCTTCCAGGTCATCGAGCCCAGCGCCAGCATTGCTGACGCCATCGGATTGGCCGACATGCTCGCGGCCCGCGCCATACGCTGCCGACGGCGCAGACGTAAAACGGCGTAAGTGGCTATCAGCGCGGCGATCAGCAACATACCCAGCCACAGTGGCACGGCGATCACGCGATCCATTGTTTGCTCCGGCGATCCGGTTCAGCCTTGATCATGCGTTGACATATCCGTTATGACAATGGCAACATTTTGCGTCACATTGCACAAAACTCTTAGGCGCACTCTCGAAACTTGCGCAACATTTCCCGACATTTTTCAAAAATGTTGAAGGGATGTGCGGGTTGGGCAACCGAATTTCCAAGTCATCCTGCGGCGGCGCGCGCATTTGCAGCACAGGATGACGGGAAAAACTAGACCAAACGCGCCACTGCTGATCGTTCCGGCGCACCGATACGCCCGCCAAACACCTCGCACTTGAGACTGGCGGCGACGCAGGCGAAGCGCCCCGCGTCATCCGTCCCCATATGTTCCGTGAGCGCCAATGCATACGCGCCATGAAACACGTCACCCGCGCCCAGTGTGTCCACCGCTGTCACCGAAACACCTTCAGCGTGTTGTAGGTGACCGCTTTCAAGCCAGAAAAAGCCTTCCGCGCCGCGGGTGACACCGACGAACGCATGAGGTAGCGCCGTCTGTGCGCGTTCGAGTTGTGCGCGCACGTCGCCATCGCCTACGTGAGCGGCGAGGCCGGTTTCGCTGTACAGCACGTGGCTGGCACGCCGCGCCAGATCGTCAAGTACCCCGGTTGCGCCAACCTCGGCATCGAGAATTGCCGGAATGCCTGCCACGCGCGCCGCATCAAGCGCAGCCGCTGCGCCCTCGGGCCAGCGAACTTCCGTGAGCACGGCTGAAAAATCGCCGCGTGCGATGCGCTCTAGCGGCATCCACGAGGCATCAATCGGCAGCGCCGGATCGTGCCGCGGGATGACGATACGCTCGCCCGCGCCATCAATCACCACCGAGCAGAACGAACCCTTCGCGCCTGCGATGTAGCGCACGTTCGAGCAGTCGAGCCCCGCGTCCGTGAGTGACGCAATCGCAGCACGTCCGTTGGCGTCGTCGCCCACGCGTGCCCAGAATTCAGCATGGCCGCCGAGTTTGACAATGGCGCAGGCGGCGGAGGCGCTCATGCCATCGCCGATTTGAATCGCCTCGTCGGGGATGATCTTGGCTGAGCCTTGCGGGAGGTGCGCGACGCGAAAGATGGTTGTCCATGCGCAGGCACCAACACAAAGAATGGGCTTTGCGGCATTCATAGGGTGCGCACCGCGCACCAACCGTTTACGACCTGATTTTCTGGCTGCATGATGTGCTTTGTGGATTCGAGTTTTGGTGCGCAGAGCGCACCCTATGCCGGTGTGGACGACGCTAAAGTGCCCCGCGCCTTCCACGCTTTCCAGATCAAACTGATCCAGATCACCACCGTAATCGCCGCCAGCGTCGCAGCAATCGGCCGCTCAAAAAACGCCATTAACCGTCCGTCGCTTTGCATCATGCTGGTGAG
>JANXNO010000447.1 GCA_025354075.1 Burkholderiales bacterium
ACGCGACCATCCACACAATCCATCACATAAAACGCGCGACCAATGACGGATTCATCCTCGCATAACGTGTGCATTTTTGCGACTGGCACATCGCTGCCCGCGAGGCCATGCATCACCCGAAATTCGCGTTCAATGGCATGCGCCGACGGCAACAATTTCGCAGCAGGCCCCGGTTTGGATCGCAATACGTACGACTGGGTCGGCGTGACCAGTTTGAACGTGGGGTTCGACTGCCCACCCTTGAATTGCTCGACCGCCATCGGCCCAGAGAATCCGTCCACATTCGCGTGAAGATAGGCTTCAAGCGCGTCCACATCAAAGCGCTGGCGCTCGGCAACGGGCATCGTACCGGTAAACAAATCCGTGCGGCTGATCGTGTCACTCACCGTGCTTTTCCTTCTTCAGTCTGCCGATGCTAATGCACGCGACTAGAGTGTTCGCTTAAAGGCACCTCTATAAGTTCGCTTTTCGGGATGACGCGTGAGGCGCGGGGCGCACAGCAACCAAGCTGTTCATTCGAACAACGGATTTATAGGAGTGCCCTCAATCGATTGCGGCTACTGGTTATACCCCGGAAATTTGCGATCCAGCCGTCGCAATAATCCTGGCCAAGCGAGGCGTCCGCCAAGCCCCTTTGTCACTTGACGCGCCTGCTCCAGTGCGCCGTCAATAATTGCTTGCGAAATAGGCATCAGCTCTGCGCCGCCCGCTTGCGCGCGAACCTGAATTGTGCAGGCCGCCTCGAAGGTGTACATGAGTTGAAACGCATCAGCAATCGTCGGGCCCACAGTCAGCAAGCCGTGATTACGCAGCATGAAATAGTTCTTCGTTCCAAGATCAGCCACCAGCCGTGGTTTTTCAGCGTCCACCAGCGCTACGCCTTCGTAATCATGGTATGCGAGCCCGGCGAGCACGAATATGGATTGCTGCGAAATGGGTAACACGCCGTTTTTCTGTGCGCTCACCGCGACACCGTTCAGGCTGTGAACATGCAGCACACATTTCGCGTCTTCACGCGCTGCGTGAATCGCGCTGTGAATAACAAATCCAGCGGGGTTGATGGGATGCGGGTTGTCGTCAAGCTTGTTGCCCTGCAAGTCGATTTTCACCATCAACGAGGCTGTCATTTCCTCAAACATCAGGCCATACGGATTGATCAGAAACTGATTCTCAACACCGGGAATTTTTGCCGTGATGTGGGTGAACACCAGATCATCCCAGCCCATCATCGCCACCGCGCGATAGCAGGCCGCAAGATCCACGCGTGTCTGCCACTCTTCCGGCGATACGGCTGCCCTGACTTGCGTCGAATCCCAATCACTCATATCGTCACTCCTTAGTTGCGTTCACGTAGGCCATGTACGCCCGAACCATATCGTCAAAGTTCGCATCCGCCGCCATGCCTAGTGCCTTGCCGAGTTTCGCTGAAAACGCCTGCGGCCAGGATGACACCAAGCGATCAATCGTCGGATCAAGCTGCCACGTCACGCGATCCGCGACCGCGTCCCCTGCGACGCGACGCAAACTGTCCACCATATCGCGCACCGATACCGTGATGCCAGGTACGCTGATGCTGCGCGTGTTGACCAGACTCGACGCGGGCGATTCATGCCCGATCAGCAGATTTTCGATCACGCGAGGCGGTGATTGCACCCACATCTTGGCGTCAGGCGCGACAGGACAAATTGCGTCAACGTCCGCCAACGGCTCGCGAATGATGCCGCTGGCAAAGCTTGACGCCGCCTTGTTCGGCTTGCCAGGACGCACCGTGACCGTCGGCAGGCGCAGCGAACGGCCATCAATCATGCCTTTGCGTGACATGTCACTGACCAGCAATTCACCCATCGCTTTTTGCGCGCCATACGAGCCTTGCGGCGTCAGAATCTGGTCATCGGGAAGCACCGCAGGCAGTGCGCCACCGAATACCGCGATGGAACTGGTGAACACGAATTTCGGTGCCGTGGGCAGAGCGCGCGTGAGTTCAAGTAGCGTGCGTGTTGAATCCACATTCACACGCATACCGATGTCGAAATCGGCTTCCGCCTGACCGCTCACGACGGCCGCCAGATGAAACACGCTGCCCGTGTTCGCAGTCATTGCCTGCGCCAGTACGTTGCGTTCGGCGACGTCGCCAATCACTTGTGACACGCGTTTGTCTGCGATCCACGATTCACCCTGTGCTGCAGCCATGTCGACGAGCACCAGCTCGCTCACCTCGCGCAGTTGACCGCTCGCATCGGTCAATGCGCGGCGCTCAAGAATTTTCGCAGCGAGCAGTTTGCCGAGAAATCCTGCTCCACCTGTGATGACTACGCGCATTGAGTTCACTTTCTACGTTACGACTGTGGGAGCGGTTCTGCCGCGATAGGCGCCTTGCCGACATGTGAACTGCGGTAGAACCGCTCCCATTGCGATGACCTATTCCATCGATTCTAGAATCAGCCGATGCTTAACATCCCCGAACGTATCGCAAACGGCCTCGCAACGACGGGATGGTACGCGGGGCAATCGATATTTGCCGACGAACTTTCTGCTCGCCTTGCGCACCGGGCACGCCGGTTGGCGGACACGCATGAACTGCATCCCGCTCGCGTGGGTCATAACGGTGGCGTGCAAACCAACGCGCAATTGCGCGGTGACGATACGCGCTGGCTCGCACCTGCGTCGGACGACGCTAGCGAACGCGATGCGATGGCGGCTGTACATGCGTTGCGCGTGAATCTCAACCAAGCACTATTTCTCGGTGCTCAAGAAAGTGAGCTGCACTTCGCCCGCTACGCACCCGGCGCGTTTTATCGCACGCATCGGGATCGTTTTCGTGACGATGATGCACGACTGGTGTCGCTAGTTTTCTATCTCAACGATGACTGGCCGGATGACGCCGGTGGCGAGTTGATGCTTTATGCGGATGATGACAGTGAAACGGTCATCATCCGCGTGCAGCCGAGTGCGGGAACGATGGTGTGTTTTCTCAGTGACCGTTTTCCGCACGAGGTGTTGCCCGCGAATCGCGAGCGGTATTCGCTGACTGGGTGGTTGCGACGAGCATAGGATGCGCTAGTCGCAATATCGTCGCGATGGGCGTGCGGAGCGCGCCCGACATGCCGTGCATAGAATCAGCCTATGAGAGTTTTGATTCAACGGGTGACCTCCGCGAACGTGGTCGTGGACGGTGCGGTGACGGGCGCTATTGATGGCGGCTTGCTGCTTTTGGTTGGCGTTACCCATACCGACAGCGAAGCCATCGAGGATCGCATGGCCGACAAAATCGTCAAGCTGCGTATCTTCAGCGACGAGAAGGGGTTGATGAATCGCAGCGTGATTGATGTGAACGGCCGCATCTTGGCGGTCAGTCAGTTCACGCTGTACGCGGATGCCAAAAACGGCAATCGTCCAAGCTACACCGCTGCGGCGCGGCCCGAGCAGGCGTCCCCGGCGTTCGATCGTTTTGTCGCGAAGCTCGTAGCGCGGCTCGGTAAACCTGTGCCCACCGGCGTGTTCGGTGCGGACATGAAAGTGACGCTGGTCAACGATGGCCCGGTCACGATCTGGCTCGATTCGGAGACGTTATGAGTGCGACGGCCACCGAACTTGACCACATCGTTGTCGCCGCGCGAACGCTGCAGGAGGGCCGCGTTTGGGCGCGCGAAACGCTGGGCGTGGAAGCCGTCGGCGGCGGCAAGCATGACGGCCTCGCGACGCACAACACGTTGCTGAAGCTTGACGGCAAACGCTACCTCGAAATCATCGCCGTCGACCCCGACGCCGGAATGCCGAATTTCCCCCGCTGGTTTGGCCTGGACACCGCCGACATCCGTGAGCACATTGCGCACGGGCCGCGCGTGGTGGCGTGGGTGGCTCGCTGTAGGGATGCAGCTGAGGACATTGAGCAGCTGACGCAAGCCGTGGATTACACGGCAAACGTAGTACGTTCTGCATCACGTGCCGACTTCCGCTGGCGGTTCGCTTTCACGCCCGATGGGGAGCGCATCGCGGGTGGTACGCTGCCGCATCTGATTCAGTGGGATTGCGACGTTCACCCCTGTGATCGACTGCCCGAGAGCGGCGTGTCGCTCACCGCGCTGATGCTCGGCGCGCCCGAGCCGGCGCAGCTCAGCCGCGTGCTTGACGCGTTGCGCTTTGCGGATGCGCTTGTGCAGGTCGGGCAGAGCACTGCCTTAAATTTGGTGGCGGTGTTGCAAACGCCGAGCGGCAGCGTCGTACTCGATTAACAGCGTGTAAGGACGGCTCCGCCACGACCCAGTTGCGTGTATCAAACGCAGGTCGTGACCGAGCCACTCCTATAGTGTGTGACCGGCTAGTTACAGGGTAGCGTTATGCTTTGCGCTACTCTCGATCGCCATCCCGGAGCCTCCTTGAAACGTCTGCTCGCCGCCACCTTTCTGCTGCTCTGCGCCGCCACGCACGCACAGCTCAACATTCTGTGTTCGACTGAAGCCGATTGGTGCGAGAGCAAAGCACGCGAGTTTTCGGTGCAGACTGGCATCAAGGTCAATTTATCGCGCAAGGCCACCGGCGAAGCGTTCGCGCAGCTCAAGGCCGAAGCGGCAAACCCGAAGACAGACCTCTGGTACGGCGGCACGCATGATCCGCACTTGCAAGCGGCCAACGAGGGGCTACTTCAGTCCCACGTCAGTGCCACCATGAAAGATCAATATCCCTGGTCGGCGGACTTGCTGGCAAAAAGTGCCGAGCACGTGGTGGGAATTTATCGCATCACGCTCGGCTTTGGCTACAACCGTGACCTGCTTGCGAAAAAGGGGCTAACCGCGCCCGCTTGCTGGAGCGATTTGCTGAAGCCGGAATTCAAGAATGAGATCGAAACGTCCAACCCTACGACCAGCGGCACCGCTTACACGATCCTTGCCACGCTGGTGCAAATGATGGGCGAAGACAAAGCGTTTGAATACCTTCGCGCGCTCAACAAAAACGTGACTCGATACACCACCAGCGGCACCGCACAGCGGCAAAGCGTCGCGCGCGGAGAGTCAATGATCGGCATCACGTTTCTCGATGAATTTATTCCGGAGCTGTACGTGAACGCGCCGATTGAAATCGTGCTGCCGTGCGAAGGCACAGGTTATAGCGTGGGCGCGATGAGTATTGTCAAAGGTGCACGCAACCTCGATGCGGCGAAAAGGTTTTACGCCTGGGCGCTAACCGCCGAGGCGCAGTCCATTCGCGATCAAACCAAAGTCATCGCCATTCCCAGCAATAAGCTGGCATACGCCCCCGATAGGGTTAGAGCGCTAGAAAAAGCGTGGCTTATCAATTACGATTTCGCCAAGTATGGATCAAGCGTCGAGCGAAAACGGCTCATCGAACGATGGGATCGAGAAGTGAAGAACGCGCAACGCTAGTATTAACGCGTTGTTATCCTGAGCGCAGCGAGGGATCTGGTGGCAGCAGCTCTCAGCCAAACGGGATCTTCGGAGCGGTGCCTGATGTTTCGTCTGGCTCAACTTGACAAATTTTTATAAGGTATTTCCATGAAAAAGCTCCTCCTTTCCGCCGCCCTCGCGGTCATCAGCCTGAGCGCAGCGCCCACCTTCGCGCAGCAGGTCAACGCCTACTGCTCCACCAACCAGTCGTGGTGTGAACTGGCGGCCACCGAGTTCACCAAATCCACCGGTATTAAAGTCGTGCAGACGCACTTGGGCACGGGTGAGGCTTTGGCACGCCTGAAAGCCGAATCAGCCAACCCCAAAACCGATATTTGGTGGGGTGGCACGGGCGACCCGTTCCTCGCCGCCTCCGAAGAGAAATTGCTGGAAGCGTATCGGCCGACATACACCAGGGATTTGCACGACTGGAGCGTGCGTCAGTACGACATGAGTGGAAATATGGTGGGCGCGTTCTACACCAGCTTCATCGGCATGGGTTGGAACGAGGAAATCCTCGCCAAAAAGAAATTGCCCGCGCCAAAATGCTGGGCCGATTTGACCGACCCCAAGTACAAGGGCGAGATCGAAATGGCGAACCCCGGCTCATCCGGTGGCGCATACACCATTGTCGCCGGACTCATCCAGTTGATGGGCGAGGACGCCGCGTTTGAGTACATGAAAAAGCTGCATAAAAACATCACCAGTTACACCAAAAGCTCGCAGGCACAGGCGAAAAATGTAGCGCGCGGCGAGGCTGGCATCGGCATCTCGTTCCTGTTTGGTTTTGAAGAAGAGCGTCAGGCCGGATTCAAGGCCGTGCGCTCCGTGGCCCCGTGCGAAGGTACGGCGTACGAGTTGGGCGGTATCGCGTTGATCAAAGGCGCAAGAAACGGCGATAACGCTAAAAAGTATTACGACTGGCTCATGAGCCCGGTCGGGCAGGGCATAGGCGCGAAGGCGAATTCGCTACAAAACCCGGCCAACAAAACGTTCAAACAAGACGCCAAAATCCCGACCATGGACGGCGTTAAATTGATCAATTACGACTTCAAAAAATACGGCGCATCCGCAGAGCGAAAACGCATTCTTGAGCGTTGGGAGAAGGAGGTTAACTCGTTGCCACGGTAGTGATTAGACGCGCGGCGGAGCAGCTAGTGTAGGGTGGGCACCCTGTGCCCACCCACGTGGCGCATACGCCAAACATTTCGATTCGCTATCGATGGGTGGGCACGGGATGCCCACTCTACAAACTATTCAGCTTTTAGTCGAAACGCGGTGACTCAAAACAAAAGCGTACTTTCGGGGAATTGTTGACTCACAAGTAAGGTGTACCGACGCAAACGGCGAAGGACACGAAAATGAGTCGAACAGAGAGGCGTGCGTACCTG
>JANXNO010000509.1 GCA_025354075.1 Burkholderiales bacterium
GTCACGCAAGCGCTGAATCTGAATGCTGGTCGCGCTCCACGCAACGTGCAACGCTTGCCGCGCTTCGTCGCAAATTGTCTTGCCCTGATGCTCAATGATGAGCTTGCCGTCGTCGCGCACGGCGAGGGATTCGCGCAGTTCAAGGACGAAGAACATCTGGAAACCGCGCAATCGCTAGTCACGATGCGCTTCGTGGACAGCCTCGGAATCGTCACCGAAAACTACCCACTGAACCCGAACGGTTCACCGGGTGGCATCACGGGGTTGACGACTAAAGACGGTCGCTTCAATGTGCTCATGCCGCACCCCGAACGCACTCATCGCATCGAGAATTTCTCGTGGCATCCCGAGGGGTGGACACGGTCGCCATGGCTGCGTATGTTTGAGAATGCGCGGGTGTGGTTGGGCTAGCAGCTTTTGGTTGGAAGTGTTTATTTTATTGGGGATACACGTCGTTTTAGCGCTAAGTCGAAAATCAACCGTATTGGCTTTTTAGGCCATACGGGATAAGGCTTAAACAAAAAAGCTGCTTGTGAGGCTGGTGCAAATCAGGCGCCTTTCGGCAAAACTTCGCTTCGCCGCATGGTGAGCCACAGCGCACCGATCAGCGCAATGGTGATGAAGGGCATTGCTGCGTAATTCACGATCTCCCAGCCCTTGGCGTTGACCAGCACGCCAGCGCTGGATGACGACACCGCCATGGTGGCAAAAATCATCATGTCGTTGAAGCCTTGCACGCGGGTTTTTTCGTGGGGTTGATAGGTTTCGGTGAGCAGCGCCGTGCCGCCGATGAACATGAAGTTCCAGCCAGTGCCGAGCACCACCAGCGCAAACCAGAAGTGCCAGACGGTGACGCCGGACAGCGCGATGCTGATCGCCACAAAGTTAAGCAGCGTGCCAGTGATGATCACCTTCAATGCGCCGAATCGCTTGATCAGGTCGCCGGTAAAAAAGCTGGGCAGGAACATGCCAACCACGTGCCATTCCAGCACGAACACGCCTTCTTTGAACGGGTGGCCACAGAAGTTCATCGCCAGCGGCGTGGCCACCATCAGCAGGTTCATCACGCCATAGCCGAGCGCGGCCGAGAGCAGGGCGACGATGAATTTTGGCTGTCGCGCGATCTCGCTTAATGGCCGTGCCGGCTTGTCGTGGGTTTCAGCGGTGATCGCGGGCAGTTGCAAGCGCGACTGCACGGCCATGGCGACGATAGCAAAAGCGACCAGTGACAGGTAAGTGCCCGCGTAGGTCACGCCGAGCAGGTCCTTGCTGAGCTTGGCGCTTTCCGGCCCGATGAGCCCGCCGACAATGCCACCCGCGAGCACCAGCGAAATCGCGCGCGCTTTGTCGCTGCCAGTCACCGCATCGGCTGCAGCAAAACGGTAAAAGCCGCCAGTCGCGTTGTAGCACCCGATAAAAAAGGTGCCGAGACACACCCCCCAAAAGCTTTTCGCCATCACCGCCGCAGCGCAGATGCAGGCACCGATCATCGCGAGCACGCTACCGGTCATAAAGCCACGGCGTCGGCCTCGTCTGCGCATGAAGGAGGACGCTGGCATGGCGCTGATCGCCGAGCCAATGACATAGGTCATCGCGGGTAACGTCGCGAACATTTTGTTGTCCGCCAGCATAAATCCGGTCAACGCGTTGACCGCCATCAGGATCACGGTGTTGGTCAGCAGCAAGCCCTGGCACAGGGAAAGCATAACTACGGTACGGCGGTGGTCGGTGGTGAAGCTCATGTCGAATCGGTTGTTCTGTTTGGCGCCCTCTACCGCGCGCGGGAGAGGGCGGGGTGACGGTGTGTGCGTGTTATGACTTGCGAGGCCTCGGTGCAATCGTCACCCTCACCCCAGCCCCTCCCGCGTGCGGGAGAGAGGTTCTAGGCCTCACGCATCCTCAATCTCAAAAACTTGCTTCAAATACGCCAGATACGACACGTCATCGCACATTGTTTTTGCCGGTGTGTCGGAGAGCTTGGCCACCGGCTGGCCGTTGCAGCGAATCATCTTGATAACGATTTGCAGGGGCGTGTAGCCGAGATCATTAGTCAAATTCGTGCCTATACCGAACGCCGTTTTTGCGCGACCCTGAAAGTGTTTGGCGATCTCGATGGCGCGCGGAAAAGTCAGGCCGTCACTGAACACCAGCGACTTGGTTTTCGGGTCAACGCGGTTGACGAGATAGTGGCTGATGATGGCCTCGCCCCAGGCAATGGGCTCGCCACTGTCATGCCGCGCGCCGTCGAACAGCTTGCAGAAATACATGTCAAAGTCGCCCATGAACGCTTTGAGACCGGCGACGTCCGACAGCGCAATACCCAGGTCGCCACGATACTCGTCGGCCCACTTCTGAAACGACCAGCGCTGCGAGTCGCGCAGACGTGGGCCCAATGCCTGTGCCGCTTGCAGCCACTCGTGGGCCATCGTCCCGACCGCCAGCATACCCAGTTCTTTGGCGAAATAAACGTTGCTGGTGCCAACGAAATTGCCCGGACATTGCGCCTTGACGGTGGCCAACACCTCACGTTGCCAGTCGTGCGAAAAGCGTCGTCGTGTGCCGTAATCGGCAAATGAAAATGCTAACGTCGGAGGCTGCTCGTTGACCAGAATCAGTTTCGCCGCGAGGCGCGCGCGGCCCGTTTCGAGATCAGGCTGCGGGTGCTGATTGCGAAAGTAAACCTCGTTCACGATGGCCAGAATTGGCACCTCAAACAAGATGGTGTGGAGCCATGGGCCTTTGATCGAAATGGCCAGTTCACCATTGTTGTCCGGGTCGGGGCGAATGTCGATGTGCGAACGATTGAAGTGAAACAGCGCCAGAAAATCAACGAAATCGCTCTTCACATAGCGCAGCGCGCGCAGGTAATCCAGCTCGTCATCGGCAAATTTCAGCTTGCACAGGTCATCGACTTCACGGTTGATTTCGGCGGCGTACGGTGCCAGTGAGAACTGCGGGTTACGACACTTGAAGCGGTACTCCACCTGCGCACCCGGAAACTGGTGCAGCACCGCCTGCATCATGGTGAATTTGTACAGATCGGTGTCGAGAAGAGAATGAATGATCACGGGGCGCGCTTTGCCGTTGCAGAGAGAAGCTGCAAACAGTTTAGCCGGGTCGTGACTTGCGACTCGTCGGCGGACGGCGACACCTCATGCCAGAGATGATCAGGAAAACTACAATAGCATCGGTGCGGACTAGGTTTTGCTTTATGACCGATTACAAAGTTGCCCTTATCGTCAGTAGCGCGCGAGAAATTTTGCGCGCAATTCGACCGATCACCGCGGCCATTGCCTTATTTACACTTTTTGCAACCAACGCGGTCGCAGGCGTGGTCACGTCACTTGATTCGGCGGCGGAGGAGGACCGCGGTTTCCGGGAGCTCGGCCCGTCTCCTACCGGGCAGACACGCAAAATCCCACAGCCCGAAGTTTTCGGCGGCAACGTCAAATCGCTGGGCATAGCGCCCACCCGTGCGCAGGTCGTAGCGATTTACTACAACGAATACCTGCCCGGCAACACCATGCCCGCGATGAACTGGACCGGCAGCGTCGCTACCTGCAATCCCGGTTCGATTGACGTCGCTTATCAGCAATCGATGATTGATCGTGTGAATGTGTACCGCAAACTCGCAAGGCTGTCGCCCGTTGTGCGCAACACCACTCCGGCCGCGGCCAACGGCGTGCAGGCGGCCGCGCTCTTGATGTCAGCCAACAATTCGCTCAGCCACACGCCGCCGAGTAGCTGGACTTGCTACAACACCGCCTATGCTGGCTCAACCGTCGGCAGTCTTGGAGGTGTCGCTGCCGGCAATTCAAACATTGGACTGTCGTCAGGCAACAGCTTCGCGACCAATGCGGTCATAGACGCCTACATGGTCGATTCCGGCGCGAGTAACCTGCAAGCCGGACATCGCACCAGCATGCTTGACGCAGAGCAGGCACAGATGGCGTCTGGAGTGGCACCGGGCGGTTCCGGCGTGCCGGGAGCAAACGCGCTGTGGGTGCTCGATTTCGCCACTCGCAGCAACGTCACCTCCACGCCGGACGGTGTTGCCTGGCCACCAAAAGACGCATTCGTGCCGTACCAGTTGCTTCCCGGCGGTTCCAACCGGTGGAGCTTTCAATATCCTGGCGCTAACTTTAGTAGCGCGACGGTGACCATGACCAGTGGTGGTGCGGCCTATGCTCCGGTCGCGTACGACTTCAAAAGCACAGGGTGTGGGTCCAACTGCCTGCCGGACGATGCTATCGTCTGGCGACCGCCGCTCGATGCAGCCGGTGTCAATGGCGTGTTTTACACACCGCCCGGCTCTGCGGACAAGACCTACACGGTCAACATCGCTGGCGTCACGGGGTTCGGTGTACCGACTTCGTTCTCGTATACCGTTACAGTCATCGATCCTTCGATCAGCCCCAATCCAACAATCTCCGGCACCATCAGCAACGGCGGCGGTGTCGCCGGCGTGACGTTCTGCGCTCGCCCATCGGCTGGGGTGTCGTGTACGCCTTCGAGCGGAGCGGGCGCGTACAGTTGCACGGTGCCAAATGGGTGGGCGGGAACGCTGCATTCACCCAGCGTTTCCAACAACCGAATCCCGGCGCAGGTGTTCACCAGTGTGTCGACCAACGTTACGCGAAACGTTACCGCTTTGACAGGCGTGCCGACGTGTAACCTCGACGTTGATAACAATGGCTTGTTCGAGCCAGCCATTGACGGTGTCGCGATACTGCGTCGCCTGGCTGGTTTCAACGTTTCAGCATTCGCCGGGTTGTCGGGCACCTGTGCAGGCAACAGCACGGCGGCCGCCATATTCGCAGCAACGGCCAGTAATTACAACGTCACCGGCGGCGCGTCGTCGCGTCCGTCAACGGATGGCCTGGTCATCCTGCGTGCTATGCAGGGCTTGACCAACACGGCCGTGACCAACGGGCTCGGTTTGACCGGTGAAGCGGGCGCAACCAACACCAACTGGGGTAGCCTTCAAAGTTGGCTTAACACTACGTGCGGCGCAACCTTTTGAAAACACGTCATATCCTGCTCGCCTGCTTTGCGGCTGGCGTTGGCTTCAGCGAAGCTGCTCCGAATTTTGACTTCGCCAAATCGGCTGCGTCGTCAGAAACCGTATCGAGCCTGATCGTGCGTTTTTCAGCGGAGAAAGGCGCCGTACCGTTCGCCGCCAGCGCGCGCGCCGCCGTGGTGTCCGGCGCATCGCAACGCTTGGGCGTTTCGGTTGAGCATGTGCGTACGCTCGCGACGGGGGCGGACGTGATGCGGCTTGACCGGGCGCTGACGCGAGCCGAAGCGGACGTCCTTGCGTCAACCGTGTCGCGATTGGCCGGTGTGCGCTACGCCGCGCCCAATCGCACCATCCGCTCGCAATTGGTGCCCGTTGACCCGCTTTTCGCCGACGTCGGGCAGTGGGGATTCAAATATTTTCCCGGCAACACGGAAGGTGCCAATTTCATTAACGCGTGGGACATCACGACTGGATCGCCGTCGCAAACGATTGGCATTGTCGATAGCGGCATTGCCCGTGCCCACGAAGAGCTCGCGCCGCAACTGCGCGTGCATCCTTTGTTCCCCAATGGCGGCTATGACTTTGTGTCAAATCCGGCGCTGGCGCTGGACGGTGATGGTCGTGACAACGACCCGCAGCAGGGGGCGAACGCGTGCGGGCATGGTAGCCATGTGGCGGGCACTATTGCCGCGCAGACCAGCTTTGTGGGCGGCGTCAACGACATCGGTGTGGCAGGCGGCGCGTCGGCGTCGAAGGTGCTGATGGCACGCGGGCTCGGTGACGTTGAAGGCAACGACGCAGATGCGATTGACGCGATGTTGTGGCTGGCCGGAGAAACGGTGAGTGGCATCGCGGTCAACCCGAATCCGGTGCGCATCATCAACATGAGCTTTGGTGGCGGAGGTGCCTGTGGCGGCGCTTATCAGGAGGCGTTTGACACGCTCATTTCGCGTGGTGTGTTGCCGGTGGTAGCGGCGGGTAACAGCTATGGCTCCAATGTGGCGGGCTTCGCGCCAGCCAACTGTCGCGGTGCGCTTGCGGTTGCCGCCAGTGACATTTCTGGCAATCGCGCAGATTTCAGTAACCTGGGCGCAGGCGTCGCCATTACCGCGCCGGGCGCGGGGATTCTGTCAACCGGCGGGCTCACGTCGGGCGCATGCGTTAAAAGCGGCACGTCGATGGCCACGCCGCATGTGGTGGCCGCTGCGGCGCTCCTTCAGGCGAAGCTGCCGGGGCTGAACGTGAATCAGACGCGGCTGTTGATTCGCGCCGGCGCGCGCCCATTTCCGTCGGGCAGTACCTGCACCACAGCAATCTGTGGTGCGGGCCTGCTCGATGCCGGACGATCCCTGGACGCGGCAGTCAGCAGTACCACGCGTGTGGGCTGGAGTGAGGAGTCGGCCGCGGTGCGCGAGAACGATGGCAGTGTGAGCTTCACCGTGAGCCGCGTCGGAGCAGCGACACAAGCGGTGAGCGCGACCGTACTCGCCGTGAGCGGCACCGCATTGCTCAATCAGGATTTCATGGCGGCCAGCCCCGCTACCCTGACCTGGGCAGCCAACGACGCGTCAGACAAAGTGGTCACCATTCCGATTACATACCGCGCGGGCGAGCAGGGCGCGCGCAGCTTTTCGGTGCAATTGAGCGCCGCGTCGCCCGTGATGCAAGTCGTTGCGCCATCGGCTGTGGCGGTTCGTATCAATGAGGTAGATTGCGCAACGGTGCTCCCTATCGCGATGGGAGAAACCAAGATCGGCACACTCGATATTACGCAACCGGCCAACTATTGCCACGGCGGTGTGCGCGGGCCGGAATTCAACACCGTGCGCTACAGCTTCACCGCGAGTGCCAATGACATCATTTCAATTGATCTGAACAGCACGACGGCAGCGCCGGCGGTGCTTGATCCGTATGTGTATCTGCTGGATGCCAACCGACTGGTGCTTGCAGAGAACGATGACATCCTGGCTGGTCGTATCCGTGACTCGCGAATCGAACAATTTCGCGTGCCGTCCACGGGCACCTATTACATTGATGTGACGCACTGGGGAACCACCAGCGACGCCACCGGCAGCTACAGTTTGAAGCTCTACAGCTGTGGTGCTTACGTAGGAGGCACCACCTGCAACGCAGACGTAGACGGAGACGGCATTTTTGACGTGCGCGACGCGCAACTGCTGTTGCGCCGTTTGACGGGCCTCAGTGGCGCTGCGGTCACTGGTGACACGACTTTTCGCGCCTGCGCAACCCGCATCTCCGGCGGTGACGTCGCTTTGTTTGTGGATGCACAAAGCAGCACGGCCAGCCTGCCGAAACCGTTTGATATTGATGGTGATGGTCAAGTTACGGCGACCACCGATGGTTTGATGCTGCTGCGCGTCGCACTGGGAATGACGGGTGACGCAGTCGTTGCAAATGCCACGGCACCAGGCGCGCTGCGCAACACTTGGGCGCTGGTACAGCCCTATCTCGCACAGCAGTGTGGATTGACGGTCGCGCCGTGATCGGCTGTCGCTAACGCTCGACGCCGCGGCCTGAGCCCGCCCCGCCCGCGCCGCGCGCCACGCGTCGCGTGCGCCCCTGCCAGCGATAGCCCTGATCGTTGGCACGCTGGTGTCGGGCTTGTTTCGGGTCGGCAATCAATCCGCGGTATCGCTCGATGCGGTCGCCGTGATGAAGCACCGTGTCCAGCGGCACCTGTTTACCCCAAACACCCGTGTTGCCGTTGTCGGTCAGGTGTGCGGCTGCGAGCGCGTCAACAAGCGTTGCACCGTCAGCCAGCTCAAGTTCACGCTGCTGCACCGAATCAGCCCAAGCCTCGACCACCAAGACCGTGATCATGGTTTTGCACACAGCGCGTCCGCGCGCTTGACGAATGAGTCGACAAACGTCGCGGCAATGCGATCAAACACCGGCGCGATCACCACACCAATCAGGCCGTCAAATGCATAGTTCAGCTCAAACTCCACCTTGCATCCCAGGTCACCCAGCTGGGTGAAGCGCCACTGCCCGGAAAGCCGTGAAAATGGGCCGCTGACCAGCGCCAGATCAATACGCTCGCTGGGCTGCAGCGTGTTTCGGGTGGTGAAGGTTTGCCGCACGCCGAGGTAGGCAATGTCCACCGCTGCCTGCATGTGGGTGTCAGTCTGGTCGATGATGCGCGCACCGCCACACCAGGGCAAAAACTGTGGATAGGCTGGGACATCGTTAACCAGCGCGTACATGGTGACGGTTGAATGCGGGACGAGAATGGAGCGAACGACGCGCTTCACCGTGCGTAGCCCCATCCCGGCGTGCAATCCGGCAAGCGCCCTTGCAAGTGCAGGTACGACCCTAAAATCATGGCTATGAGCATTGTCGATAATAAAAAAGCTTTCTTCGATTATTTCATTGAAGATCGATACGAGGCCGGACTTGAGCTGCAAGGCTGGGAAGTCAAGGCCATCCGCGCGGGCCGGGCACACGTGAAGGAGGCCTACGTCCGCGTGATCCGCCAGCAGGTGTATCTCGTCGGCGCAACCATCAGCCCGCTCGGTAGTGCGTCCACCCACATCACGCCTGACTCCACCCGCCTGCGCCGCTGCCTGCTGCACCGCGAAGAGATCGACAAGTTGATCGGCAAGGTTAAAGAACGCGGCTACACGCTGATTCCGATCAACCTGCACTTTTCAAAAGGCCGTGTGAAGCTGGAGATTGGCTTGGCGAAGGGCAAGAAAGATCACGATAAACGCGCGACGATCAAGGAGCGCGAAGGTCAGCGCGATGCGCAGAACGCGATGAAGAAGGCTTCGCGGGATGGGGGACGGGAGTAGGCTGCGGTGTGCGCATGTTGCCTTGCGCGAGATATCGCGTGCATCAGCGTCTGTTTACACCTCTTGCGTGCTGCTTGATGCCGTCTTTCGGAATCGCAAGTGTGCAGAATCGCAAACAGCGATTCGAGCCCCTACTTTGACGTTGAGGCTCAAACGCGCAGAATGCTTTGAATTTCAACGCGAGTTTGCTTTGCTGGGTTGATAACTCGATAGCCTCTTGAGCGCACTCGTGTTGCGAATCGTTTGTCACAGGTCACGAGAATCGGATGCGATGAGCCACCGTAGCAAGCCAGTGCGTTGACAACCGAGTGATATATAGACGCATCACGGTTATCCTTATCGAGCTTCATCTGTAGGTCCGAAAATACCTTGCCAATCGACGTCGCGGGTTTCGTGTTGGAAATGATTTTTTGCCCAATGACACGGAACCACTTGTCCTTGTAGTGCCTCGAAAATGCTGCGTGTATGTGGTCAGCCTTTTCGCGACTTAGCTTCCCAATTTCAGGTGCAGCAAACTTTTCAATCTTCTTGCTGAACTCGTAGCAGACGCTTCGATTTATGACAAAAGCGAGGCTCAACCGCATCTTAGTTTCAGATGAGGTTAGCCACTTAACGGTTTCAGAGCCTTGTTCCGACACGAACATCTTAATCAGCGTGCTTGTGTCGAAAAACAGTATTTTGATTGTCACTTTTGAATAGTCACCTAAATATGAATGGCAAGTAATGTTGCACAGGTTTGTGAATAAAGAGCGAACATGGAACAATTGTGCATGAATATTTTTGATGTGGCTAAAGCGGACGGGAACGCAATCCGGGAAACCGAATACCTCCTTTCTGTGCCGGGAATGCGTGAGTCGATCAAGGCGGGTTTGGCCGAGCAGCCACAGACGCTGGCTAAAGCGCTCGATTGGTAGTTCGTTGAACAGGTAGCACGTAGACCGGAGAAGCGCAGCGCGTCCGGGTTCCCGTTATTTCACCGGAGGCGTTTATTCGCATCTTGGTTCGACGAACAATTGCCTTGACGCGCTTCGCTTCTCACGGCTACCTTTCTACGATGCCTGTACGCATTGACAGTAAACGCCCCGGCAAGCGATAATGCCCGATGCGCGTTACCTTTCCCAATTCCCCTTATTCCCTTGAACAATTGTTCGAACCGGCGGGTGATCAGCCTACGGCTATTGCTACGCTGGTGGACGGTATTGATTCGGGTTTGCAGTTTCAGACGCTGCTAGGTGTCACCGGCTCCGGCAAAACGTTCACGATGGCGAACGTGATTGCGCGTACGGGGCGACCTGCGATTGTGATGGCGCCGAACAAGACGCTGGCGGCGCAGCTTTACAGCGAGTTCCGCGAGTTTTTCCCGGACAACGCGGTGGAGTATTTCGTCTCCTACTACGACTACTACCAGCCCGAGGCGTATGTGCCGTCGCGCGACCTGTTCATCGAGAAGGACAGCGCGATCAACGAGCACATCGAGCAGATGCGGCTGTCAGCTACCAAGAGCATTATGGAGCGGCAGGACTGCATCATTGTGGCGTCTGTTTCGTGCATTTACGGTATCGGCGATCCGGTGGATTACCACTCGATGATTCTGCATTTGCGCGAGGGTGACAAGCTCGATCAGCGCGCTGCGATTCGTCGCCTGACGGAGATGCAATACGACCGTAACGATATGGACTTTTCGCGCGGGCGCTTTCGTGTGCGCGGCGAAGTGCTCGATATTTTTCCGGCCGAACATGCCGAGACGGCGGTGCGCGTCACGTTCTTTGATGACGAGATCGAAGTGCTGCAATTGTTCGATCCGCTCACCGGGCACATCAAGCAAAAGATCGGACGCTTCACGGTGTTCCCCGGCTCGCATTACGCGAGCCCGCGCTCGAACGTTTTGCGTGCGGTTGACCTGATCAAGGCCGAGCTGCACGAGCGCAAAAATCAGTTCGTCAGCGAGATGAAATTGCTGGAGGCACAGCGCATCGAGCAGCGCACACGCTTCGATCTGGAGATGATGAGCGAGATTGGCTTCTGCAAGGGCATCGAGAACTATTCGCGGCACATGAGCGGACGCCAGCCCGGTGAGCCGCCGCCGACGCTGATTGATTACATGCCACGCAATTCGCTGATGTTTATCGATGAGTCGCACGTGACGGTAAGCCAGGTCGGCGGCATGTATCACGGCGACCGTTCGCGCAAGGAAAACTTGGTGAATTACGGCTTTCGTTTGC
>JANXNO010000522.1 GCA_025354075.1 Burkholderiales bacterium
GTCGGTGCTCGGTTTGGTGCTGGCAGAAATGCCGTTGAGGCCGTTGCCGATGTGCGCGGTGGGGTCGGTTGCGGCCAGACCAATGCGGTTGCCCATGATGAAGCTCGGCATAAATACCGTGTCTGAGTCGATCGTGATGCCGTCGCCGGTGTTGCCGCTGATAACGTTGTTCGGGCCGATCAGGTGACCAAAGGTGTCTCCTGTGAGGTGGACGCCCGAGCCGCCGTTGGCGATGGCGATGTTGCCAGTGATGTCAGTGCCGATTTTGTTGTTGACCACGGTGACGGCCGCCAGATTCTGGCTGTAGATCTCGATGCCATTTTTCGTGTTGCCGGAGATCAGGTTGCCACTGATGAGTACTGGTTTGAGCGAAGCAAGCGCGGTGGCGAGATTGCTCTGGAACGCGTTGATTTGCGAAGCGTCCACCGGAATCTGCGGGAACGGCGTTGCGATCGAGTTGTAGATGCTTGAGAAAAAGCCGGTGCTGGTGTCGGGATAAACCTGCGATGCCGAGACTGAAATGCCGTGGCCCACATTTGGCGCAGCGATCAAACCGGTCGCGTTGACACCGATGCGGTTGTTGAGAAACTTGTAATCGTGGCCGTTCGCCGAAATGCCGTCGCCGCTGCAATTGCCGATGCTTAGATTGGCGATGGTCGAGCCTGTTGCGCCGCTGCCGTGGTTGAGATTGGCGGTGCCGGAGTCAGTAAGGCTCAGGCAACCCTGTTTTTGCCCAGCGCCTGAGTTGTTGCCGCTGATGGTCGTTGTGACCACAGGTGCGCCCGTTAATGTGACCGGCGCGGCAAGGGTGGGCAGGCCGCCATTGATGATGTTGACGGTGGTCACCGTAAACGTAATCGTGTGCGGCGAAGGTACGCCGCCGACCAAGGTGTTCAGCGACGCGTTGGCCTCCTCGATGGCTGCGCGCAGGCTGCATTGGTTGTTCACGTCTGCGCAGATGCCGTCGCCTTTGTTTTTGTCAGGCAGATCGGTGCTGCCGACATTAACGATATAGCTACCCGTGGCAGCCATTAACGGGGGGGCGAAGAGCGCGCCCGTCGCGACGAAAGACAGCAGGGACAGCACACCGAGCCGGGCGGCTACGTCTCGTAGCAATTTGGCTGACCTGTTGAGCTGTAAGCCCATCGCGGCGCGAGGAGAGGAGAGACGTTTCATTCTGTATTCCCTGAGTAAGTTGGCATCGGCCGCATCCGCAGAGGTGCGGCACGACGCAACGATTGGCCCGACGCGAGCTGTTTTTCAACGGATCGCATGACTGCACGAACGGAAGGATGTTCGCGCGGCGGGACTTACAGGTGGATTACAGAAATGAGGATATTGCGGTTATTGGTCGGTTTGTAGGGTGGGCAACTTGTCGCCCACGCGTCGCCGTTTTGGTAACAGCTTTTTGGTAGAACTCCAGCAGAACAGGGGCTAAGACATGATAACGGCATTTTTCGACTTAAGCCGAAAAAGCACAGTTAGCCCATACAGAACGGCGATTTAAACGAAAAGCTGATTTCGCTGAAGCCTGACGAACCGTGCGCTGGTTTACACCGAAACGGGCACCACGCCACCCAATTTCTCGGTAATTTCGCGAGCGGTGTGCGCCACCAGCGGGCCGAGCTTCAATATGCGCTCGTCGGTTAATCGCGCAATCGGTCCGGCGAGTGAAATCGCACCCAGCGGCTCGGCGAATTCGTCGTAAATAGGTGCTGCGACGCAGCGCAAGCCCATGGCATTTTCTTCGTCGTCGTAGCTGTAGCCACGCGCGCGAATCGAGGCGAATTGCATGCGCAGTTTGTCGGGATTGGTAATGGTTTTTGTGGTCAGTTCGACCAGATGCGAATCGCGCAGAACGATGGCGAGTTCGTCTTCGGGCAGGGCAGACAGCATCGCTTTGCCCGAGCCGCTGGCGTGCGCCGGGATGCGCGAGCCGAGTCGCACCAGCATGCGCATCACCTCGTGGCATTGCACCTGCGCGATGAAGCAGGCGTAGGTGCCGTCGAGAATCGACAGGTTGGCCGTTTCGCCCGACGCTTCCATTAGTTTGCGCAGATACGCATGGCTCTCGCCGACGAAATCGCGGTTCGAAACGAACGCGCAGCCAACGCGGTACGTCTTCAAGCCGACGTACCAAAGTCCACCTTCTTTCGACTGGTAGACAAAACCCATGTCAGCCAGCGTATTGAGCAGCCGGTGCGCGGTGGACGGCGGCAAGCTGGCGCGCTGCGAAATCTCGGTGAGCGTGATGCCGCCTTCAGTCTCAGCGAGCTTTTCAAGCAAGGTCAGGCCGCGCGTCAGGCTTTGCACGCCGCCGCTGACGGCCCCAGTGGGCGCATTCACCTTGCCCCGACGGGTAGCGCTGGCACTATTGACGGCAGCTAGATCAGGGGGCGCTGGGGGGCGTTGCGGCATGGGCTGCGGGCGTTAGAACGCCAGGGTGAATTTGACGCTGAGTCTAACGAATTGGCGAATCGCTGGGGGCAATTCTCAACCGGTAAGCCGGCCTTGAAGCGGTCAACTTGACGGGAGAATTGGTGCCGGTGAGATGAATCGAACACCCGACCTTCGCATTACGAATGCGCTGCTCTACCAACTGAGCTACACCGGCTAAGGCTTGCAACGCTTGAGTCCCGGAGAACGTCTTCAACGACTAAAAGCGCGCTTTGGTTTAACGCAGCATCAAGAAACGCTGCGTAGCCGATAATTATGCCATGACAAATAATTTCTTTCATCAGCAATGAAGCTCGCGCGCATCATGGGTTTTCATGCCGTCAACGCTCGGCTTGAGCGGCGACCCGAAACTGTTGTGGAAATTTTCGTGTCATCGTCACGACGCGACGACCGGGTGGCGCAGTTGCAAACGCTGGCGGACGCTTTGAATATTGAGTTGCAGTCGGTCGATTCGGGCCGGCTTGCAGCTCTGGCTCAATCAGACGAGCATCAGGGCGTGGTGGCGTTGGTGGAGGTATCGGCTGATGGTTCTACCGGTGCCGATTTTGATCAGGTGTTGGCTGCAGCGCTGAAACGGTTACGGCCACCGCTATTTTTATTGCTGGATCAGATTCAGGATCCGCACAATCTGGGCGCGTGCATTAGAAGCGCCGACGCGTTTGGCGCGGATGCAGTGATACTGCCTAAACATGCGTCGGCGCCCCTGACCGCAGTGGCGCTGAAGGCAGCGAGCGGTGCCACTGAAACCACGCCGGTGTGCACGGTGGTCAATTTGGTGCAGTGCATCGAAACCCTGCAGCAGGCCAATATCTGGGTGCTTGGTGCCGAGATGGAGACCGACGCGACGCTGTTCAACACTACGCTTACCGGCCCGCTAGCCTGGGTGCTCGGTAACGAAGGTAAAGGCCTGCGTCGCCTCACGCGCGAGCGTTGCGATGCGCTGGTCGCGATTCCGATGGTGGGCGCGGTTGAGAGCCTGAACGTGTCGGTCGCGACTGCCGTTTGTCTGTATGCGACGCAGGCAGCAAGGCACGCCGGAGCGATCACGAAAAAGTAGCGTGCGGACCCGAGCGAACCGGGTCAGGATAAGCATTGTCCTGGGCTGCTGCGTGTGTCAACAGGGGTACTATTAGTGCTTCCGATTTGTCGTTGAACTCATGCTCGCATTTGTATTGAGAAGGCTCTTCCAGGCGGCGCTGGTCATGCTCGTGGTTGCCTTTGTCGCCTTCTCGCTGTTCAACTACGTTGGTGACCCGATCAACATGATGCTCGGGCAGGATGCAACGCCTGAGCAAAAGGTTGAGTTGCGTGAGGCGCTCGGCCTGGACAAACCGGATTACGTGCAGTTTGCCGCCTTTGTTGGCAACGCGGTCAAGGGCGATTTTGGCCTGTCGCTTCGGCAGGCCCGACCGGTGTCGACGTTAATCAAGGAGCGGCTTCCGGCGACGCTAGAACTCGCGTTTTGCGCGGCCATTATTGCCCTGGTCGGCGGCGTTGTCATGGGTGTCTACACGGCGCTCAATCGCAATGGCATCTTCTCGCAGTTCCTCCTTACCATTTCGCTCGTCGGTGTGAGTTTGCCCACGTTTCTGATCGGCATTTTGTTGATCCTGATTTTTGCGGTCACGCTGCAAGTGTTGCCCTCCTACGGGCGAGGCGACCCCACCCAAATTGGTTGGTGGAGCACCGGCTTTTTGACCACCAGCGGACTTCGCGCACTGGTTCTGCCGTCAATCACCTTGTCACTGGGCACCATGACGTTGATCATGCGTCTGGTGCGCAGTGAAATGATGGAAGTGTTGCGCACCGATTACATCAAGTTTGCACGAGCGCGTGGGCTGACCAATCAGGCGGTGAACTACGGTCACGCATTGAAAAACACGCTGGTGCCCGTGATGACCATCACGGGGCTTCAGCTCGGCTCGATCATCGCCTTTGCGATTGTGACCGAGACGGTGTTCCAGTGGCCGGGCATGGGCTTCCTGTTCATTCAGTCCGTACAGTTTGCTGACATCCCGGTGATGGCGGCGTATCTGGTGCTGATCTCAGCCGTGTTTGTGACGATCAATTTGATCGTTGATCTCCTGTACTACGTCGTCGACCCGCGGTTGCGTATAGAGCAAACCAGCACTGGTCATTAATTTTCTTTTTTTGCGAGGCTCAGGATGTACAACCCTAGCAAAGTATCTGACGCGATAGCCGAATTCCATAGTGATCTCACCGCGATTCGTCGCGATATTCATTCGAACCCCGAGCACGCCTACAAAGAGACGCGCACCGCTGCCATCGTTGCCGAGCGCTTGACGGCTTATGGCGTTGACGAGGTGCATACGGGCATTGGTGGCACCGGTGTCGTCGGGGTGATCCGCGGCACTCGCGGGCATGGCGTGGGCACCCGCAATGTGGGTTTGCGGGCGGATATGGACTGCCTTGCAATGTCGGAGGAAACCCGGCTGCCGTACGCGTCAAAAAATCAGGGCTACATGCATGCGTGTGGCCACGACGGTCACACCACCATGTTGCTGGGCGCAGCGCGGTTTCTTGCTAAATCGCGCGACTTCGCTGGCACGATCTACACCGTGTTTCAACCTGCTGAGGAGGGCATGGCCGGCGCCAAGGCCATGATGGAAGACGGGTTGTTCACGCGCTTCCCGATTGATGTGTTTTACGGCCTGCACAATGCGCCGTGGGTGCCGCTCGGCTCAATGGCGGTACGTAATGGCGCCATGATGGCTGCTGCTGACCGCATTGAAATCACGATTGAAGGCAAAGGTGGGCACGGCGGCATGCCGCAATTCGTGAGCGATCCGATTTTGGCTGCGGCGCACGTGATCACCGCCATTCAATCCATCGCCTCGCGCAACGCTGATCCTGCTGATTCAGTCGTGGTGTCGATCTGCGCGATGGAGGCGGGTGTGATGAACACCTACAACGTGATTCCGCGTGAGGTGAAATTGATCGGCACCGTACGCACCTATCGCAAAGAGGCTCAGGCGATGGTGATCGAGAAGCTCAAGCTGCTCGTTGAAAACACCGCCGCCGCGTTTGGCTCCGCGGGCAAAGTTAATTTCATCTTCGGCTATCCGGCGACCATTAACCACAAGCGTGAGGCCGAGCTCGCCGCTGAAGTCGGTCGAAGTGTGTTTGGACCGGATCATGTGATCACTGAAATTTTTCCGAACACGGGAGGCGAAGATTTTTCGTTTTTTCTGGAAGCCGTGCCCGGTGCCTACATCTGGGTGGGCCAGCAGTGCGAAGGCGGGTTTCCCATCCACCATCCGAAATATGACTTTGATGACCGCATCATTCCCAACGGCGCGGCACTGCTCGCTGCGATCGCCCAACGCGAATTGCAAGGCTAAGAAAATCTGATGAAACTCAACGACCTGCCACAAAATTTTGTCGATGATCTGGTCGCGATTCGTCGCGATATTCACGCTAATCCCGAGCTTGCGTATGAGGAGGTGCGTACCAGCAAACTGGTTGCGGAAAAGCTTCGTTCGTGCGGGGTTGACGAAGTTCACACGGGCATCGCCAAGACTGGTTTGGTCGGTGTGATTCGCGGCAAGCGTTCGGGTGGGACGATTGGCTTGCGCGCGGATATGGACGCGTTGCCGATGCAGGAGAAAAATTCGTTTCTGCACGCCTCGAACCGTGCGAAAGTGATGCACGCCTGCGGTCACGACGGTCACACCACGATGCTGCTCGGCGCTGCGCAGTATCTCGCCGCAACGCGTAACTTTGCGGGCACGGTACACCTGATTTTTCAGCCTGCTGAAGAGGGTGGTGCTGGTGGCGATCTGATGGTCAAAGAAGGGCTGTTTGACCGCTTTGATTGCGACCGGATTTTCGCCGTTCACAATCGGCCGGATTTACCCATCGGCAAGTGGGGCACGCGCGCGGGGCCTTTTATGGCATCTGCCGACTCATTCACCATCGAAATCACCGGCAAAGGCGGTCATGCTGCGCGTCCGCATCTGGTCTGCGATCCTGTTGTCGTAGCCGCAACCGTCGCGCTCGCTATGCAGAGCATCGTGTCACGCAACGTCAGCCCGCTCGAATGTGCGGTGGTCGGTATCAGCGCAATTGAGGGCGGCAATTTGCCAGCATTTGCCGTCGTCCCCGATACGGTAAAAATGACCGGTACCGTGCGCACCTATGACACGGCAACGCAGGATTTGATCGAGGCTCGAATGGGCGAACTGGTTGCGGGCATTTGCGATGCGCATCGCGCGAAAGGCACATTGCAGTTCACCCGCCTTTATCCTCCCGTCATCAATACGGCGGCAGAGGTGGAGTTCGCGCGGCTTGCGGCGGCTGAGGTGTGGGGCGAAGAAAACGCCAACGCTAATTACACGCCGTCGATGGGCGGGGAGGACTTCTCGTTCATGCTGCAAAAAAGACCAGGCTGCTACTCGGTGATTGGACAGGGAACGGGCGGAGAAATTATCCCGATTCACAATACGCGGTACGACTTTTGCGATGCAATTATTCCTAACGGCGTGCGCTACTTTTCACGATTAGCCGAACGTGGGTTGCCGCTGTAAGTAACGTGATGACTTCTCGCTAAAGCAATAGACTGACATTGAGGTCCCTTGGAAGCAATCTCCCGATTTTTTGATGGTGACGTGTGGTGGAGCTTCAAGCGCTCGCCGGTGACAGTGATCGCGGCGATTCTTGCCGTGATCTGCATCCTGGGTGCAGTGCTGGCACCGGTTTTGGCACCACACAATCCGTATGATCTTGCAGAAATCTCGCTGCTCGATTCCAATTTGCCGCCCGCCTGGGAGGCCACGGGCAATTCAAAATTTCTGCTCGGCACCGATCAGCAGGGTCGCGACATTTTGTCGACCATCATGTACGGCAGTCGGGTGTCGCTGCTGGTGGCGGTCTGCGCGGTGGGAATGTCGATCATCATGGGGGTGAGTCTGGGACTGGTTGCTGGCTATGTCGGTGGCCGTGTCGACAGTCTCATCATGCGCATTGCGGACATTCAGCTCACGTTTCCGGCCATTCTGGTGGCGTTGCTGATCAGCGGCATTGGCCGACAGTTCGTGCCGCGCGACATGCAGGATGCCATCGCGATTTATGTCATTATTTTCTCGATCGGCTTGACTGGCTGGGTGAAATACGCACGAACCGTGCGTGGCTCGACGCTGGTAGAGAAGAGTAAGGAATATGTGCAGGCAGCGCGGGTGATTGGTGTGTCGCAGGCGCGGATCATGTTCAGTCATGTGTTGCCGAACGTGCTCGGGCCGGTGCTGGTGGTGGCTACGCTCAACATTGCGGAGGCAATCATTGCGGAGGCCACGTTGTCGTTTCTGGGCGTCGGTATGCCGCCAACGCAACCATCACTGGGAACATTAATCAGCGAAGGGCAAAACTATCTGTTTTCCGGCGAATGGTGGATCACGATCTTCCCTGGTATTGCTCTGATCGTGATGGTGATTTCTGTCAATCTGGTCGGAGACTGGCTGCGCGATGCGCTGAATCCGAAGCTCCGCTAACAGGAGGTTCCCGATGAAACGAATTCCGTTACTGATTGCAGGTTTTGCGGTGGCCGTGCTCCCTGGATGCGCGCATCAATGGGACACCGTGCTGGACGGTCGCCTTTATACCCGCACCAATCTGCACCGGTATCCAGTGCAGATTGTGGCGGTGAACGGTGAATACAGTACGTTCTTGCCGCGTCGTGTTGATGCGGGCACGTTGCGGCTCACAGTCGATGCGCCGCCCATTGCCGGATTCCACTTGCCCGAACGCAAAGAGTTCACTTTTCAAGCGGCAAAATGTGTCCGTTACTGGCTGGTTGCGCAGCGTGCGGGTCCACTCACGCGTGACTTCGATCTGGTGATCGACCATGCCGAGGCGGTGGCTGGGTGCAACCCCACGAGCGGTCAGCCGCTGCAGGCGGTGATCGTGCCGTCCGATTTAAGTCAGATCGAACCCCCGCGCGCCATTCCCATGGCGAAGCGACCCTAGCGCTCCATCCCGTCCGCGATCTTTTGATTTTTGAGTGCCAATGAGCCAGCCCCTGCTTGAAGTAAAAAATCTGCATATCGAATTCCCCACGCGCAGGGGCATTCTCAAGGCGGTGGACGACGTGTCTTTTGCTATCGCGCCCGGCGAGGTGCTGGGTGTCGTCGGTGAATCCGGCGCTGGCAAATCGCTCACGGGGGCGGCCATCATTGGCCTGCTGGAGCCGCCCGGCCGCATCGCAGGCGGGCAAATTCTGCTTGACGGCAAGCGTATCGACAACCTGCCGTACGAGCAGATGCGCAAAATTCGCGGTCGACAGATTGGCGCGATTTTTCAGGATCCGTTGACGTCACTCAACCCGCTTTACACCGTCGGACGACAGCTCGTTGAGACGATTACGACGCACCTTGAGCTGAGCGAATCGGCCGCGCGTGATCGCGCGATCAAACTACTGGAAGAGGTCGGTATCCCCGCTGCGCGGGAGCGCGTCGAACACTATCCGCACCAGTTTTCCGGTGGTATGCGGCAGCGCGTCGTGATTGCACTGGCACTCGCTGCCGAGCCCAAAGTCATCATCGCCGACGAGCCGACTACCGCGCTCGATGTGTCGATTCAGGCGCAGATCATCACGCTACTCAAGCGTCTCTGTCGCGATCACGGCACGGCGGTCATGCTGGTGACCCACGACATGGGCGTGATTGCCGAAACGGCGGATCGTGTCGCCGTGATGTATGCCGGCCGCGTCGTCGAAATTGGGCCCGTGGCCGACGTGATTCACAAGCCGCAACACCCGTACACCGTCGGCCTCATGGGCTCCATCCCCGAGTTTGAAAGCAAGCGAGAACGACTGATCCAGATTGACGGCGCTATGCCGCGGCTGGACGCCATTCCACCAGGCTGCGCGTTCAATCCGCGTTGCAGCAAAGTATTCGGTAAATGCAAAACCACACGCCCCAACCTGATGCCCGCCGCGTCATCGTCCGCCGCTTGCTGGCTGCATGAGCGGAGCGTGGCATGAGCGCGTTGGTCCAGCTTAAAAACGTCAGCAAGACATTTGATGTGTCGGCCCCATGGCTTAACCGGGTGATTGAGCGCAAACCGCAGACTTTTTTGCATGCGGTATCCGAGGTCAGCTTCAATATCAACCGGGGTGAAACGCTCGCGCTGGTGGGCGAATCGGGCTGCGGCAAGTCTACCGTCGCCCGCCTGACGGTAGGGCTTTACGAGACGAGCACGGGGCAGGTCATCATCGACGGCCACGATATGAAGGCATCAAATCAGGGCACCGATGCAGCGCGCGCCATGCGGCGCAAAGTGCAGATGATTTTTCAGGATCCGTACGCAAGCCTGAACCCGCGCTGGCGGGTGGCGGACATCGTCGCTGAGCCGATCCGCACCCACACACTCATTCCCGATGGCCCGCAGCTCGACAAGCGAGTCGCCGAGTTGCTGGGGCTGGTGAAACTGACCGCCAAGGATGGCGAAAAGTATCCGCACCAGTTTTCGGGAGGACAACGCCAGCGTATCTCGATTGCCAGAGCGCTCGCCAGCAATCCGGAGTTCTTGATTTGCGACGAGCCCACCTCCGCACTTGACGTCTCGGTGCAGGCGCAAGTGTTGAACCTGATGAAAGATTTGCAGCGCGAGATGGGACTCACGTACCTGTTTATCTCGCACAACCTGCAGGTCGTACATCACATCGCCGACCGGGTTGGCGTGATGTACCTCGGGCGCATCGTAGAAATCGGCGATAAAGACGAAGTGTTCGGGGCGCCAAAGCATCCGTACACCCGCATGCTGCTCGACGCGATCCCCGATTTACACATGACCGGCAAAGCGCGCACACCGGTGGCCGGCGAGGTGCCGAATCCGCTGAATCCACCGAGCGGATGTGCGTTCAATCCGCGTTGTCCGAAAAAGTTTGAACCGTGCGACAAGACGAGGCCGCAGTTGGTCAGTTTTGCTGGGCGGCAGGTGGCCTGCCACGCGGCTACTGGTTGAGAAAAACTAGCGAAAGCCGCTACAGCTTTGGCTTGAAAATGGCTTTTACTGTGGGCTTAGGCAGTGAAAGTGGCGTAAATCGATAAATGACTAGACGTGGCGTTAAGCCCCATTGGGATGGGAATTTCAGCGAATAGTTGTTGCGCTCATTTGACGCAAAAATCGTGCGAATCAGATGCGTGGGCAACACGTTGCCCGCCCTATCCGACCGCGTTGCGCATACGGATACAGGAAAACGCGCGCGATGAGGACGCGACGGCAGAGGCCAGGTCGACAACGGACGCCATGACGCGTAGCCCGACACCGAGCGCCGCAAGTTCACTCAAAGGGTTTTCAACGCGACGCCGGGAGACTGGAGAGACTGGCGCCGTGGAAACGAAATACCCTGCCGTGGGGTCTGCGCACGCAAAAAGCTCGGGCGCGAACTCGTACACCCAGAGCGTCGCTTCGACAGCGCGTTCAAGCCACTGCGCCTCGATGGCGATGACGTGATGAGTACCACCAGGCCCTAAAAAACGCTCCCTGTCACGATTTGACGAACGCTCTGTTTCATGAAAACAAACACGAGGACATTTTCTCGGTAAGAGATAGTTCGCGAGATGCTTCTGATCGACAGCCCAAACCACCGGTAAATCAATTGATGCGTTCGGGACAAGAGGCAACCGCGGGATAAAGCGCTCAATGTCGTGTTGATCGCTGACGTGAAAGAGCGCCTTCATCAGTTCTCTGCTACGCGTTCATTTTCGACTCGCAGTGCAACTCAATGCAAAACCACCGTCCCGGCCCCTGGTGCCAGCCCCATCTGCAACGGTGACGCATGATGTACCAGCAGCCGCCAACCCTGCGGTGCACGCAGGAACACGTTGGTCACGAACACCGGGCCGCGCGGCTGCGGCTCTTCGCCGACGTAGATCCACTGGATGGCGTGGTGGGTGACCATGCCAACGGTGTTGTGCCAGATGTCATCCTTCATCTCGATGCGCATCTTGGCTGAATTGCGAAATATCGCCTCCCACGCTGATCGAACGGCCGCGTAGCCGTACAACGGGGCGGCGGCGGGGTGGACGCAGCACATTTCCTCATCTTCCGCCCAGACGGCCATCACAGCCTCAATATCAGCCTGTGCGAATGCCTCGTAAAACGCTCTTGAACAGTCTTCGGGGGTAGGGAAAAACGCCTGAGATTTCATGGGGCCATTGTAGTGAACAGCCCGCGTCCCTCGCGTGCTCTCTACAATGGTCTTGGTGAATCCATCGAAGCAGTCCCCCCACACGTCAACAGGAATCCAGCTGCGGCGCAGCGATTTTCTGGACCGCGTTGATCCGACATTGGGGCTGTACTGTGGCTGGCTGGTCGTGGCCGTGGCAGCATCCGTGCCACTGGGCACGGCAGCGTCGAACGTGCTGGGTGGCGCGCTGTTGGTCACGCTGATCCTTGCTGGCGGTTACCGGGCGCACTGGCAGCGGTGGCGGATGCATCCGTTTGCCCTGGCGACACTGGTGTTGTGCGCCATCATTTTTCTGGCGGTGAGCTATAGCCACGCACCTGTGGATGAAATTCTGCGGGCGCTCAAAAAGTACGCGCGGCTGCTCTACGCCCCGATTGCAATTGCTGTGCTGGTGGACGAGCGCTGGCGGCGACGGGCGCTCATGGCATGGATGGCGTCCATGCTGTTGACGCTGGCGCTGTCGTACCTGCACGCGGCCTGGGCGTTCCCACTGGCGCGTTCAACCCGCGAAAACGAAGTCGGCGACCATTTCATCTTTAAACACCACATCACGCAAAACGTGATGATGTCGGTGTTCGTGGTGGCGGCATTTGCCGAAGCTTGGCGCTTGCGGGCAAACGCCGATTCGCGTTGGCGCATTTATGCGTGGATGCTGATCGCCTTCGCTGCAGCAATCAATATCCTGTTTTTTGTATGGGGCCGCGCGGGCTACCTGACGCTGTTTGCCAACCTGCTGGTGGTGGCGCTGGTGGCCTTCGTCGCGGCAAGAGATACCCGGCTGACCGTCGTTGCGGCAGGCTTGATTGCCGTGGTCATCACCGCCGCATCGGTGAGCGACTCATTGCACCAGCGCTTTCACGCAGCTGTGAGCGAGGTGGAGTCGTCGCAGGAGCGCGGCATCGCCACCTCCATCGGGCAGCGCATGGAATACGCCAGCAAATCAGTCGATTTGATTGAGGCACGCCCGATTTTGGGCTGGGGCACCGGCAGCTACGCCATGGAATATTGCCGCATCGCGAAATCACCCGAGTGGTGCAAGCTCGGCGCGTACAACCCGCACAATCAGTTTTTGTTTTTTGCCGTGCAGTTTGGCGCGCTGGGGCTGGTGGCGTTGCTGGCGTGGCTCGCGACCGCCGGTATGAGCATGCGCCGCCTGCCTATCTGCGAGCAGTTGGTCGGGTTCGCCTTGCTTGCCACGCTCGTGGTGCATTCGATGCTCGATTCGCCGCTCTACATCGTCACGGAGGGCACCTGGTATCCGTTGATGCTGGGCATCTTTGCGGCTGGGGCTTACCCCCTTAACAAGGACAAAGCGCGCTCCGCGACCCTGTCGACAGCCGGCCATTCCGGATAGCGCTGAATCACATTCACCCACGGTCCGCGCGGCCCCCATTGTTCGACCTTGGTCGGCCCCAACACGCTCAGCAGTTTGCCACCGACTGACGCCGCCATATGTCCGGGCCCGGTGTCGTTAGAAATGGTGAGCGCCGTGTCGCGCAACACCGCACAATACGGCCCCAAAGCAAGTCCCGGTAACAGTTTCGCTGTTGGGCAGATAGCGCGCGCCGCGTCCATTTCGTCGGGGCCGGGGGCCATCACGATGTCGCGTCCGCTCGATGCGAGGGCGGCTGCAAGCGCTGCAAAGTGTGGCCATTTCTTGTCGAGTTTTTCAAAGGTTCCGCCGGCGAATGGCACCAACACCACGTAGCCGGGACGGATGCCTGCGCCCGCCAACGCTTCAGCCGCCAGGCGATCAGCGCTCGCGCTGACGCGCAGCGTGACCGAGGCGGGCGGCGGCGTGGCATCGTCCAAAAAGTGGCTGGTCAGTCGCCAATAGGAATCAATCGCGTGCTCGCCGTACACGATGGGGGCCGTCTTTTTGAGCAGCAAGCTTCGCCCCTCAACCGCATACCCAAACGGTTTCAGGCCCGCCGTTCGCATGTCGAGCGCGCTTGAAAACGAGGTAGCGAAGGTGATTGCGTTGATGCGCGAATTAAAGGTCGGGTCGTTTAGCCGCAACGGTGCCGCCACCGCCTTCAATGTTTCACGACGCTCGGAAAATGTTTTTGGGTAACGCGTGATCGGCCAGCCGTACGCCTCAAGCAACGAGTTTGCCCACGGCTTGCCGACCAGGTGCAGCTCATAGCCGGCATGTTGCAGCCGCTCCAGCGCGGGAATCAGCAGCACCACGTCGCCAATGAAATTGCGGATACGGCAGATCAGTGGACGTACCGTGGACGGAGAGGGTGCCTGCATGTCAATAAAGGGCTTGGTCGATAATTACGGCCCCGATGCTAACAAGCTGCCCGATGACATCTCCTCTTCAGTTCGCACAACAACCCGTGACCGCCCTAAACGTCAAGGCATTTCACGACGCCTGTCTCGCGCTGACCACGTGGCCGCAGTCAATGCTCGAGATTGCAGACGACGACGTATGGCGCTGGGTTGCCACCAACCACCGCAACAACTGCCTGCTGTGGGACGAGGAGGATCTCGCACGCCGCACTCGCGCGTCAGACGCCGAAATCACCGCCAACAAGCGTGCGATTGACGGCTACAACCAGGCGAGAAACGATGCCACAGAGCGCGTTGATGAGTTTTTGCTGCTGTCGCTCGGGCTGATTGATCCGGCAACGATTGGCACCGATCAGCCGGTCTCAACGGTGAACGCGGTCGCGCGATTGAGCAGCGAGACAGCGGGCAGCATGATGGATCGCATGTCCATTATGTCGCTCAAAATCAAGGCGATGACGGCGCAAACCGTGCGTACCGACGTTGACGAGACGCATCGTTCCAACACCGCACAAAAATTGCATCGACTGCACGAGCAACGAAACGATCTCGGCGCATGCCTCGACGAACTGCTCGCTGACAGCCGTGCGGGTCGTGCGTACTTCAAGGTGTATCGCCAGTTCAAGATGTACAACGACCCGCGATTTAATCCGGTGCTGGTGGCCGAGGCCACGGCAGCAAAAGCGGCGGCGCAATCAGCGCAGCAGTAGCACGCACGGTCTCGGCCTTACCAGCGGTGAAAATTCTCGTCGTCAAAACGTCGTCGATGGGGGACGTCGTGCACACGATGCCCACCATTTCTGACATCGCAGCCAGCGTCGCGAACGTACAGATTGACTGGCTGGTAGAGGCCCCGTTCGCCGCGTTGCCCGCCATGCATCCGGCGATTCGAACGGTGATTCCGATTGCCTGGCGCAAATGGCGAAAACGCCTGTTCGCCGCCGACACCCGAGCTGCGCTGTCTGCTGCTCGCGCGCAATTAAAAGCGGAGCGGTACGACTTGATCATCGACTTCCAGGGGCTTATCAAAAGTGCGCTGTGGGCAACGCAAGCGCGTGGTCCGCGCGCGGGCTTCGACTGGGCCAGCGCCCGGGAACCTCTGGCGTCTTTGTTCTACGCAAAGCGCGCCGCAGTGGAGGTAAATCAGCACGCGGTCGAACGCTCGCGACAGCTCGCGGCGGCCCATTTGAACTACAGCGTAACGGGCGCGCAGCGCTTCGGTTTGCGTGCGCCGAATGCCAATTGGCATCCGCAAGGCAAGCGTTATGCGGTGCTGATCACCGGAGCCAGCCGTCCGGAAAAACTGTGGCCAGAATCGTCGTGGCAAGCTATTGCCGCAGCGCTCACCGCGCAAGGCCTAGCGCTTGTATGGTTCTGGGGTAGCGCGGTCGAAGGCGAACGCGCGAAGCGGTTAGCGGCAGTGTCTGGTGGCGAAGTGCCGCCTTTCCTTACCGTGAACGACGCCAGCGCCGTGCTGGCCAGAGCTTCGTTGTGTGTGGGCCTCGACACCGGATTCACTCACATTGCAGCAGCCTTCGGCGTCGCCACAATCGGCATCTACTGCGACCATGAGCCGGGCTTGGTTGGCATTGTTGGCGACGGGAATGTGGCGAGCGTGGGTGGGCGAGGCATGGTACCTACCGTTACAGAGGTAGCAGCGTTATTGCCTGCGCCTCAAATGCCTGAGGCGGATCGACGCGAGAGTCCAAGGTAGCCGGCACTACGGTGCAGTTAAGTGCCCGTTGCAAACGCTGATGAGATGGGCCCTACAGGCTTTAAGCGAGCCATGACGCTGGACACAACCGTGCCAGCGACTTCTTTTGCATCAGGATTGCTGCATCCTACCTGGGCGAGTGGGGGTAAGCATATTTATTTCGCACAAACTGCCAACGAAGGTGTAATTTGAATTGGTAGCCGGACGCACGCGCACAAAATCGATTCAGAATCGGTTATTCATAATCAAAAAAGTTCTGAGGGGGATGGTATGAACATAAGGTGTATTCCGTGGCCGGCGTGGAGAGCATTGCCAATCTGGCGAGCTTCTTCGTCGATAGTTGTGTCGTTAGTTGTTTCGATGTGTGTCTCATTGGCGGTTCAGGCGGCACCCATTGCCGTCACCAGCATTGCCGATGACGTGTTCATCAACGCGTCGGGGCAGCTGTTTTCTGACGCGGCTTATACCGTGCCGGCGAACGTACCGGTGGGCTATTGCACACTGCGCATGGCGCTTTCTGCCGCCAATCGCGACACGGCGACCGGTGGATGCTCCGCGGGCAGCGGCAGCGACACCATCAACTTCTCCGTTCCTGCAAATAGCACGATTACCGTCGCGCAAGTGGCGATGGATCCCGCGCCGTCTCCGTTCGTCCCGCCAGCAACGTGGTTGCTGTACTCGACGCGGGTAACGTAGTCATCACCGGGCCCGGAAGTGCCGCACTTAGTATCAATGGCGGTGGTCGCGGTGCTACGGCTATTGGCCAGCGAACGCTGGTTATCAGCAACAATGACGTGGCGACCGATGCGCCAGCCACGATCACCGGAGTTTCATTCAAGGAGGGCCGGAACATCGGTGGTGGCGGCGGATGCATCTTTTCGCGTGAATCGTTGACGCTGACCGATGTGCGCTTTGAGGGCTGTGAGGCCGTGGGCAGTGCTTCCGGCACAGTAGGCGGTGGCGCGCTCGCCATGAGCGTTGTCGGCGTGACCGACCCGCGGCCCAACGCGACGCTCAGCAATGTCAAGTTCATTGGTAATCGGGCTGTACATGGCTCGGCAGCGAGTTCGAGTTGCTGTGGTGCAGCCAGTTTTGGCAACGGCACCGCGTTCGTGGGCTCGGTGACCATCGCCGACAGCCAGTTCATCGGCAACGTGGGCGAATCGGTGGGCGCACTGCGCATTCAAAACGGCAGCTCTGCCACCCTCACCAATACCCAGTTCGTGACCAACGCCGCGACGACGGGCAACAACGGCGCGTTTCAGATCACCAACATGTCCGGTACGGTGACGCTGAATGGCGGCGGCACGGTGGGAAATTCCGCCGCGGGA
The DNA here is from genome assembly GCA_025354075.1 of Burkholderiales bacterium. Classification (GTDB taxonomy): domain Bacteria; phylum Pseudomonadota; class Gammaproteobacteria; order Burkholderiales; family Casimicrobiaceae; genus Casimicrobium. The sequence continues at coordinate 17,003 of JANXNO010000522.1, forward strand.
CGCCGCGGTGGCGGCAGCATCATCACGGTCGGCTCGGCGGTCAGCTCGGGCGATGTGGTCTCAATTTCCAACTGGTCGTTCATTGGCAACGCGGTCGGTCAGGACATTGGCGGGCTCGATATCCTGACCGACACCTTTGATGCAAGCGGCAACTGCCTATATGCGCAGCTCAAGGACGTGCGGCTGACCAATGTCTACTTCGAGAGAAACATTGCGGGGACGTCGCGCGGCGGCTTCCGTGTCGGCTGCAGCGGCAACCTGGCGATG
>JANXNO010000540.1 GCA_025354075.1 Burkholderiales bacterium
CAAATCTGTAACGAGAACAACTTTCCCAGCAGAACATTTATTGCTCAGATTTTATTTTTATCGCATTTTTTCATCTGCACAGTCAGTTAAATTCATCTTAAACGCAATTTCCTTGCTTCGCGTAAAATCATTGCGTTGCAACATATAAACGCGAATCCCGCCATGACCGCTACGCTCAACCGCCAAGTCGACGATGTCCGAATCAAGGACATTTTCGAACTCGCCCCACCCTCACATTTGCTGCGCGAATTTCAGCCGTCCGAGGCCGTGGAGCAACTGGTGTTTGACACGCGGCGCGAGATTCACGGCGTGTTGCATGGCGCGGATGACCGGCTGGTCGTCATCGTTGGGCCTTGCTCCATTCACGACAAGAAAGCCGCGCTCGAATACACGCACAAACTCAAAGTGCTGCGCGACGAGCTGAAGCACGACCTGATCGTCGTCATGCGCGTCTACTTCGAAAAACCACGCACCACCGTCGGCTGGAAAGGCCTGATCAACGACCCGCTGCTCGACGGCAGCTTCAAGATCAATGAGGGCCTGCGTCTCGCTCGCGAACTGCTGCTTGAAATCAACGCGCTGGGCGTGCCCGCTGCAACCGAATTCCTCGACACGCTGACGCCGCAGTATTACGCTGACCTCATCTCGTGGGGCGCGATTGGTGCGCGCACCACCGAGAGCCAGGTGCATCGTCAGTTAGCCAGTGGAATGAGTTGCCCGATGGGCTTCAAAAACGGCACCGATGGCAACATAAAAATCGCCGTAGACGCCATAAAAGCGGCCGCCGCGCCACACTTCTTTTTGTCGGTCACCAAAGGCGGCCACAGCGCGATCATCTCCACCAACGGCAATGAAGATTGCCACGTGATTTTGCGTGGCGGCAAAGGCCCGAATTACGACGCAGCGAGTGTTGAGGCCTCAGGCCTGGAGCTGGCCAAAGCGGGCTTGCCGCAGCACATCATGATTGATTTTTCGCACGCCAATTCGAGCAAACAGCACGAGAAGCAGATCGAAGTATCAGCCGACGTTGGCCGCCAGATGGCTGCGGGCGATGAGCGCATTTTTGGCGTCATGATCGAGTCACACCTGAACGGCGGACGCCAGGATTTGGCCCCCGGCAAAGAGCTCGCTTACGGCGTGTCAATCACCGACGCGTGCATTGACTGGACAGCCACCGAAGGCGTGCTGCGGCAGCTGGCAGCGGACGTGCAAAAGCGGCGCTTGGTACAGCCGGAGTAGCGGCAACAATTGCCTCGATTCCACTGCGTTGCATCGCGGCTACGCTTTACGACCTGACAAGGCAGCAAACACGCCGAGCGCGATAAACGACACCCCCGCCGTTACTCGTGCAATGCTGCCCGCCGATTTACTCGTCGCTAGTCGCGGCGCGATGACACCGGCCAAAAACGCATACGTCGCGTCGGTCACCGCCGCCATCAACACAAACAGCACGCTCAAGGCGAGCGCCTGGGCCAGCGCCGCATCGTTGTTGGCGTGCGGCGTCATGAATTGCGGCAAAAACGCGGTGAAAAATATTGCCGTCTTCGGGTTCAACAGCGCCACCACCATGCCATCGCGAAAAATCGGCCACAGCGGAGCCGCGTCAACTTCGGGAGCAGCGGCAGCCAGGGTCTTTGCGCGTAATGCTTTGATGCCCAGATAAATGAGATACGCCGCCCCAGCGTATTTCACAATCGAAAACGCCAGCGCCGACGCAGCAAATAGCGCTGCCAACCCGAGCGAGGCCGCTATCGCATTCCCCAGGTTACCCAGCGCCACACCAGCGACCGATGCCAGCCCGGAGCGCCGCCCCTGCGCCACGCTGCGGGCCACGATGTAGAACACGCCAGGACCGGGCGTTACCGCCAAAACAAAGCTCGCCAGCAGAAAAACGCTGAGCAGCGACCAGGGGGGAAGGAGATCAGTCGGCATAAACAAAGCATACAGGGCGCATCTATAAATTCGGATTTTCGGGATGAAGTGCTAGGCGTGCGGCGCGGAGCAACCGGAATGTACGCCCCGGGACATGAGGATTGCGAGCACCGCGCAACGACGCAATTCGCCCGAAAAACGGAGTTATAGAAGCGCCCTACACCGCTACACTCCTTTTATGCCACGTATCGAATCCACGTATCACCGCCCCTGGTGGCTGCCAACCGGGCACTTGCAAAGCATCTATTCGCAGTGGCTTCCCCGTCCGAAAATCGCCTATCGACGCGAACGGCTCGAACTTGATGATGGTGACTTTATCGACCTCGATTGGGCAGATTGCGCGGGCGAAAACACAACCGCCGCGCCGCTCCTGGTCTTCTTCCACGGCCTCGAAGGCTCCAGCAATTCGCAATACTGCCGAACCACCATGGCTAGCGCCAACGCCCGCGGCTGGACCGGCATGGTGGCACACTTTCGCGGCTGCTCCGGCGAGCCCAATCGCCTGCCGCGCTCCTACCATTCCGGCGACAGCGAACACTGCCAGATCGTGCTCGCTGAGGTGCGCAAACGGTTCCCCGGTCGCACCCTTTTCGCGGCGGGCGTCTCGCTGGGCGGCAACGCCTTGACGAAATGGTGTGGCGAGCAAGGCGACGCAGCGACATCAATCATCAGTGCGGCAGCCTCCGTGTCGAACCCGCTTGATTTGGGTATCTCGGCGGAGGCCATCCTGCATGGCAAGAACTGGATATTCAACCGCTACTTCATGCGCGCTATGGGCGCGAGCTATGAAGCGCGCATGGAACTGCATCCCGAACTACGCGAGAAGGCGTTTCTGACCAGCCCGAAGAGCTTCCCGCAATTCGACGAACACTACACGGCACCGACGCACGGGTACTCCAGCGCATGGGACTACTACCACCGCGCCTCTTCACGAGGTGATGTGCCGCTGATCAGAGTGCCGTTTTTGCTGCTCAACGCGATGAACGACCCATTCGTCCCACCGTCGCTATTTCCAAACGGCAGCGAAGTGCCGGATAACGTATCGCTTGAACAGCCCACCGACGGCGGTCATGTCGGATTCGTCACCGGTCCGTTTCCAGGACGGCTTCAGTGGTTGCCTGAGCGGTTGTGCGAATTTTTCGCTGCTGCGATCAAGGCAAAATAGCTAATCTTCCTCATGTAGGGGCGGCTCTGCCACGACCCAAGGCTGCGAGCGCAATCAGGGTCGCAGCAGTGCCGCTCCTATAAATCACATACAAAATCTCGATGCAACTTCCCTCAGAAATCTTCAAGGCCTATGACATTCGCGGCATCGTTGGAAAGACGCTGACGCCCGATATCTGCTTTGCCATCGGCCAGGCGCTGGGCTCGCTTTCAATCGAACGCGGCGCGCCGAGCATCGCCGTAGGTCGCGACGGTCGGCTGTCAGGCCCAGAACTTTCCCAGGCACTGCGCAACGGCATCGTGTCGACCGGCTGCAACGCTATCGATCTGGGTCTGGTGCCGTCGCCCGTCTCATACTTTGCCGGGCACGCGTTGGGCACGGGCTCGTGCATCAGCGTGACTGGCAGCCACAATCCACCCGACTACAACGGCATCAAAATGGTTATTGCTGGTGAGGCAATCTGGGGTGAGACGATCCTGTCGCTCAAGACTCGAGCCGAATCGGGCGACGTACTCAAAGGCACCGGCACACACAGCGCGGTGGACGTAAAGGATGCCTACTATCACCGTGTCGTGGGCGACGCCAGATTGGCGCGTCCGATGAAGATTGCGATTGATTGCGGCAACGGCGCTGCGGGCGAACTCGCACCGAAAATATTTCGCGCCATGGGCTGCGAAGTAACCGAGCTGTTCTGCGAAATTGATGGCACCTTCCCCAACCATCACCCCGATCCGTCGAAGCTTGAAAACCTCGAAGACCTGATCAAAGTCGTCAAAGAAACCGACGTCGAATTGGGTCTCGCATTTGACGGCGACGGGGATCGTCTGGGTGTGGTCACCAAATCCGGCGAAGTGATTTTTCCGGATCGACAGATGATGCTGTTTGCGGGCGATGTGCTGTCGCGCAACCCCGGTGCGACCATCATTTACGACGTGAAGTCCTCTCGTCTTCTGGACAAATACATCGTCGATCACGGCGGCGTCCCGTTGATGTGGAAGACGGGGCATTCTTTGATCAAAGCCAAACTGAAGGAAACCGGTTCGCCACTGGCCGGTGAGATGAGCGGCCACATCTTTTTCAAAGAACGCTGGTTCGGTTTTGATGATGCGATTTATTGCGGCGCGCGCTTGCTGGAAATTGTTTCAAAGTCAACAGACTCCAGCAAAGTTCTCGAAGATTTGCCCAATGCGCCGTCCACGCCGGAGCTCAATTTGAAATGCGCCGAGGGCGAACATTTCAGCTTGATGGATCAACTAAAAGCAACCGCACAGTTCCCGGTGGGCACGCGCGTAAACATGATCGACGGCTTGCGCGTCGACTACGCCGATGGCTTTGGCCTTGCACGTCCGTCTAACACAACCCCTGTGATCGTTCTGCGTTTCGAGGCTGACACGCCCGATGCGCTGATGCGAATCCAGAGCGACTTTCGCGCCCAGTTCGCGCGGGTCAACCCCGATCTGACTTTGCCGTTCTGACTCTACACTTCGCGCTAACTTTTACGGAGGACACAGTCCCATGCGTCTCATTAAATCTGCTGTCGCTATCGCTGCCGCACTCGCCGCAAGCGTCACGTTCGCACAAGCCTTTCCGAACAAACCCATCAAGCTGATCATCCCGTTCGCACCGGGCGGCACCACCGATATCGTCGCCCGCATCATGGCGGCCAAAATGTCGCCTTTGATGGGACAGCCGGTCATCGTTGAAAACCGTGGCGGCGCAGGCGGCTCTATTGGCGCTGCCGAGATCGCCAAAGCGGCACCGGATGGCTACACCATTGGCATGGGTTCGGTGTCCACGATGGGCACCAACATCGTCGCCTACAAAAATAACAAGCTTGATCCACTGACTCAGTTTACGCACATCACGAACCTCGCGTCGGTGCCTGGCATCATCATTGTCAACAAAAACTTTCCGCAGAAGGACTACAAGTCACTGGTTGCCGAGCTCAAGGCCAATCCGGGCAAGTACAGCTACGCGAGCTCGGGTGCCGGCGGTGTCGGCCATCTGGCAATGGAGCTGTTTCTGGTCGAAACCGGTACCGAGGCGCAGCACATTGCTTACAAAGGTGCCGGCCCGGCGGTGACCGACGTGCTGGCCGGCAATGTGCCGATCATGTGGGACAACCTGACGTCCTCGCTGGCGCAGATCAAAGCGGGCAACTTCGTGCCCATTGGGCTGGCCTTCCCCAAGCGCATTCCGCAACTGCCGAACGTGCCAACCTTTGCCGAGCTGGGATTGAAGAACTACGAAGCAGACACCTGGTTCGGCCTCGTTGCCCCGGCCAACCTGCCGAAAGACATCATCAAGAAGTTCTACGATGTATCCATGATTGTCTTGAAAGATCCTGACACCATCAAGAAATTCGAAGACAACGGCGCGTTTGTGATCGGCAGCACGCCGGAGCAATTTACGGAGCAAATCAAACGTGAAGTCACCAAGTGGAAACGGGTGGTTGACGCCAAGAAAATCTCGCTGGATTTATAGCCTGCTAGCCGATGAAAAAAGCCCGCAGTGCGGGCTTTTTTATTTTCGGCACTGCAGAAATTTCCTTGGGGTTTTCCATGACAACACAACTTGCTACACCGCCTATGCTCGCTGGGCACTTTTAGAAGGCGATTGCCTGAGCATTCCGTGTTCCGCCTGCACAGTTGACGGCAGACAAGATAAATACAGTTGGAGGAGACACAACAATGAAATTCAAAACTATTCTTACGAGCGCCATGATCGCTGCGGGCCTAATTGCTTCTGGGCAAGCCGCAGCTCAGGAGAAGCTCACCGTGTGGTGGGTCAAGGGCTTCTACAAAGCCGAAGACGACGCGCTGTTTGAGGCGATCAAAAAATATGAGGCCAAGACACCTGGCGTCAAGATTGATCTGTCGCAATATCCTGTGCAGGACATGATCCCCAAAACGGTTGCAGCACTTGATTCAGGCAGCCCACCGGATGTGGCCTACGCTGACGTTTACGACTTTCAGGTCGCGGGCAAATGGGCCTTTGACGGCAAACTTGAAGACATCAGCAGCGTGATCACACCCATGCGCGCCCGCTTTGCGCCCAACACCGTTGAGACGACGTATCTGTACAACGATGTGACCAAAAAGCGCGCTTACTACGCTTTTCCACTTAAACAGCAAACCATGCACATCCAGTATTGGGCCGACATGCTGACTGAAGCGGGCTTCAAGGAGTCCGACATTCCGACCAACTGGAAGGATTACTGGTCATTCTGGTGCGACAAGGTGCAACCTGCATCGCGCGCAAAATCGGGCAATCGCACATTCGGCATCGGGCAGCCACTGGGCGTTGATTCGAGTGATTCCTTCTATTCGTTCTTGACCTTCATGGACGCCTACAACGTGAAGCTCGTCGACGACAACGGCAAACTTCTCGTCGACAATCCCGCCGTTCGCACTGGCCTCATTGGCGCGCTGACCGACTACACACAGCCGTACGCCAAAGGCTGCACACCACCGTCGTCTACCAGCTGGAAGGATCCGGACAATAATGTTGCCTTCCACAACAAAACAACGGTGATGACGCATAACGCGACCATCTCAATTGCGGCCAAGTGGCTTGACGATAGCAACAACGCAGCACTGAAGCCGGAAGAGCGCGAAATCGCGAAAAAGAACTACACGGAACGCATTCGCACCGCTGGATTTCCGAACAAACCCGATGGCAGCAAAATGGTGTATCGCGCCGCCGTGAAAGTGGGCGTGGTCTTTAATCAGGCCAAAAACAAGTCGCGCGCCAAAGATTTCGTCGCCTTCCTGCTGCAAGACGAGAATCTGACGCCGTACGTGGAAGGCTCGCTTGGCCGCTGGTTCCCCGTGACCAAAGCTGCACAGCAAAGTGCGTTCTGGAAAGCTGACGTGCATCGCCAGTCGGTGTACAACCAGTTCACCGCAGGCACCGTGAATTTTGAGTTCACCAAAAGCTACAAATTCACCATCCTCAACAATGAAAACGTATGGGCCAAAGCGGCCAACCGCGTGATCAACGACAAGATGCCTGTCGACAAAGCCGTCGACGAAATGATTGCGCGTATCAAGACGGTCGCGAACTAAGACGACTCAATCGCTTCAGAGAAAGTCGCGCTGCCGCTCGGAAAACCGGACGGCGGCGCGTTGACATACTATGAGCGCAGTTGCTATTCAAGCAGGTGACACCCCCGCCGCCCGCAAATCTGGCGGCATGACATCGTGGGAAAAGTGGGGACTGATTCTCGTCATCCCCTACCTGCTGATATTCGTCGTTTTCGTGATCTATCCAGTGGGCTACGGCCTGTGGTTGGCGCGACATCCCGAGAGTTACACGAAGCTATTTGCCGATCCTATTTTTTTTCGGACGCTGGTTAACACGCTGATATTCGTCGTCGTTGCGGTCAACGTGAAGATGGTGGTAGCGCTGTTCCTGTCAGGATTTTTTCTGCATACGCGCTGGTGGATCAAGGCGCTGTCGCTAGTATTCATCTTGCCGTGGGCGGTGCCGTCGATCCCGACCATTCTTTCGATGCGCTTCATGCTCAACCCCGAGTGGGGCGTGATCAATTCTGCGATATTCAAATTGACCGGCATGGACGGCCCAAACTGGCTCAACGATCCCACGCTGGCGCTTAGCTTTTCGATGCTTGCGCACATCTGGAAATCGCTGCCATTCTGGACGTTGATTCTGCTCGCAGGCCGCATGGCAATACCGGGCGAACAGTATGAGGCGGCGTCTGTTGACGGCGCTTCAAACTGGCAGAAATTCTGCTTCATCACCTGGCCGTCGATGCGCTCTTTGTTTCTCACCTCCACCATCCTTTCGATGATCTGGACGCTCGGTGACTTCAATAGCGTCTATCTGCTCACCGGTGGTGGGCCTGCCGATTTGACCCACGTGTTGGCGACACTCGGCATTCGTTATCTGCGACTGGATCAGGTTGATCTTTCGCTCGCGTCCATTGTGGTTGCATTGCCCTTGATATTGCCACTGGTGTACTTCATGATGAAACGGTTGTCGAAATGAGTGCGGGTTTGCGTAAAAGTCGCATTACATGGAAGATGGTGAGTACCGAGGCGAAGCTGCTGCTGATCGGCATTCCCGTGTTTCTGTGGACGATCATTCCGATTTACCACATGGTGCTGTTCTCGATATCACCGCGCAATGCGGCGACGTCGGGCCGGCTGTGGCCCAAGGAACCGACGCTGAGTAATTTCTCGTTTGTGTTTCAGCAAAAGCACTTCTACCTCGATCACTTTTGGGCGCAGCTTGGCAATTCACTGGTGATTGCGCTTTCGGTGGGCGCGTTGACGCTCGCCGTATCCACGGCAGCGGCATTCGCCATCAGCCGACTGAAGGTTCGCGGTGGTCGCACCGTAATGAACATGGCCTTGTTCACGTACTTCATTCCCGCAGCGTTTCTTGCTGTGCCGATGTACAAAACCATGGGCAACTACGGCTTGCTTAACAGTCAGTGGTCGCTGATTCTGGCGATGGTCACAATCGCTTCGCCCTACTGCATCTGGGTGCTCAAGCAGGCCTCTGACAAACTTCCCTGGGAGCTGGACGAGGCCGCGCGGATGGATGGCGCCACTGCCATGCAGTTGTTCCGGCTGGTCTACCTGCCCCTGATGGTTCCGTCGCTCGTAGCGGTGGGCACCTACGCGCTGCTGCTGGCGTGGAACGAATACCTGTACGCGTTCCTGCTGCTGTCCAAAGACAGTAGCGTGACGCTCGCCGTGGCGTTGGGCAATTTCCTGGCAGCTGACGATTCGCCATGGGAACTGCTGATGACGACCGGACTCATTTACGCGCTGCCTCCGGCAGCGATTTACTACGCATTCAAACGCTACATGGTGTCCGGCTTGACCGCCGGCGCTGTCAAAAGCTGATCCGAAAAAAGAAAAGTTATGGCATCTGTATCGTTTAAAAATATCGAAAAGTCCTTCGGCGCTACGAAGATCATTCACGGCATATCGTTTGATATTTCGGACGGCGAATTTGTGGTGCTGGTCGGCCCATCGGGTTGCGGCAAATCCACCCTGCTGCGCATGTTGGCCGGCCTTGAGCCCATCTCCGGTGGTGTGATCACCATTGACGACAAGGTCATCAACGATCTCGACTCCAAGGATCGCGACATTGCCATGGTGTTCCAGAGTTACGCGCTGTATCCGCATATGACAGTGCGCGACAACATGGCATTCAGCCTGAAGCTGCGCAAGGCCGATGCAGAGTTGACCAACACGCGCGTGGCCAATGCCGCCCGCATCTTGAACCTGGACCCGCTTCTTGATCGCTTTCCACGTGAACTCTCGGGCGGCCAGCGTCAGCGCGTGGCCATGGGACGGGCCATTGTGCGCGACCCAAAAGTGTTCCTCTTCGACGAACCGCTATCGAATCTGGATGCCAAACTGCGCGTTGCCATGCGTGCAGAGATCAAAGCGCTGCACCAACGCCTGAAAACTACGACGGTGTACGTCACCCACGACCAGATCGAAGCCATGACCATGGCCGACCGCATTGTCGTGATGCATGACGGAATCGTGGAGCAGATCGGCACGCCGCTCGAACTGTTCGATCACCCCGGCAATCTGTTCGTAGCGCAGTTCATCGGCTCACCGTCCATGAACGTGCTTAAAGGAACGCTGCGGCAGGCTGATGGGCGCGAATGGGTGGAAGCACTGGGGCAGCAATGGCCCTCGCTCACGCATGCGCAGGCACGCGATGGTCAGTCGGTTCACTATGGTGTGCGGCCCACTGACATCACGGTTTCAGCTTCAGGCAACGGCATTCCCGCCAAGGTCATTGTGGTGGAGCCGACGGGCGCCGAAACTGAGTTGCTGCTTGAAGTCGGCGGCGCGCAACTCGTCGTTGTCATGCATGGTCGCACTGCAGTTCAACCGGACGACGTGGTGCATCTGGAAATCACTGCAGAAAAGTCTCACGTATTTGACGGCACGACTGAGAAGCGACTCGACTGAAACGTTCGGTGGCGCGAAGTAGTCGCGACACGCATATCAGTCAATGGACATGACGATGGTCTACATCCGGAAAGTGCGGATGCTTGTGGTTCAGCGTGACGTGTTGATGCAAATGATCATGCGGTTTCCGAGGATCCCAATCGAAATGGTGCAAGTGATCGTGATGCTCGTCGTGTGTGTGCGGGTGCGCATGCGTGACCGCCTCGTGCGTGTGATCATGCTCATGATGCTCAGTCAGGTGCAGCCAGACGCCAACCGCCATCAGCACAGCCGCAGCCCAGAACAGCGGCGTCGCCGATTCGCCCAGCAGCACCAACGACACCGCAGCCCCAATAAAAGGAGCGGTCGAAAAGTACGCGCCCGTTCGCGCAGCGCCCAGGCCGCGCAACGCCAGGACGAACAACACGAGGCTTACGCCATAACCCAGCAAACCCACCGACATCGCACTCAACACCGTCAATCCTCCGGGCAGCGCCACGCCCAGCAACAACGCAAGCAATGTATTGACCGCACCCGCAATCAGGCCCTTTGTGCTGGCGATGAACAAAGCGTCCAACGCAGAGACTTTACGCGTCAGGTTGTTGTCAATCGCCCAACACAAACAGGCCGCTGCAATAGCCGCCTGTCCCAACCAATCTGAAGCCACTGTGCCCGCTACTGGCCACGAGAGCACCACCCCGCCAGCGACGATGGCGAGCATGCCGAGTACGATGCGGCGATCAGCGTTTTCCTTGAACGCGACCCATGCCAATACGGCGGTTAACACCGACTCCAAATTCAACAGAAGCGACGCCGTTGATCCGCTGATGCGCGACAGGCCAAACAACAGCGCGACCGGCCCCAGCACACCGCCGAAAAAAATCGCACCGAGCAACCACGACCATTCTCCTCGGGCGATACCAGAAGAAAGCCACGCCCGATCCCGAATCAGCCGGATGAGGCCGAGACCGACACCACTGCCCAGGTAAAGAAGGCCCCCCAGCAGCACAGGATGAATATCACCCAACGACTGTTTGGCAAACGGTGTGCTCGCGCCAAACAGAGCGGCAGCGAGCAAGGCATAAACGACGTTACGGTTCATGGCTCCGTTATACCGCTACAGCCGCTTAATCCGCTTCTTGCGCCACACCAGTCGGTAGAACGCCGTCTGCATCGCGAGCATCGCTAAAAATGCTACGGGATAGGCCGCCCAGATGCCGTTCAA
>JANXNO010000605.1 GCA_025354075.1 Burkholderiales bacterium
CCGCGAATGCCCTGGCTGCCGCCGGTGCCGAAGTTGCCCCACACGCGTTTGCGCTCAAGGTTTTGGCCCGGCGTTGGATACACGGTGGACACTTTGGCCCAATCGCATTCCAGCTCTTCCGCGACCATTTGCGCGAGGCCGGTTAACGTGCCCTGACCCATCTCGGAGCGCGCGATGCGGATAACGACTTTGTCATCGGGCTGCACGACCACCCAAGCGTTGACTTCGGGGATCTGCGCGGCCACGAGGCCCTGCGCGATGGCCTGTTTGTTGAGCATCGGGACGTAGAAACCGATAACGAGACCCGCGGTCGTCGCTGCGCTGCCTTTCAGGAAGGTGCGGCGTGCGGGTTTGATGACGTTGCTCATGCTTGTCCCCCAGCGACGTGATCAATATTCAAAACAGATTTACCGAGTTCGCTGACGAGCTTAGGTTTCGCGCCGGTTTTCGCAGCGGCCATTTCGCGTGCTGCGGTGTGGATGGCAGTGCGCACGCGGTTATACGTTCCGCAGCGACAGATGTTGGTCATCGCGTCATCGATGTCCTTGTCGGTCGGGTTCGGTTTGTCCTTGATCAATGCGGTCGCGGCCATGATCATGCCGGACTGACAGAAGCCACATTGCGGCACGTCGAGCGCTTGCCATGCGCGTTGCACAGGATGCGAGCCGTTGACGCTCAGGCCCTCAATGGTGGTGATTTTTTGCGTTGGCTTCATGACCGCAGCAGGCATGACGCAGGAGCGTACCGGCACGCCGTCGATATGCACCGTACATGCGCCGCATTGCGCGATGCCGCAGCCGTACTTGGTGCCGGTCAATCCGAGCTGCTCGCGCAGCACCCACAAGAGCGGCGTGCCCTCGTCTGCGACATAGTCCAACATCTTGCCGTTGACGTTCAATTTAGGCATGGAGCACTCCTGAAAAATCGTGCGGCAATTATCGTCTCATTGGGTGAATTTTCGATTGCAGGTGCATTGGAATTGAGACGCGCAGACGTGAGCGTTTTGAGTACCGGCTTTTTCCTGAAGTGCCTGTAGATACTGGACTTGGCGGTCGATTTGCCTACATATCGACTTACTATGAAAATGTGTGAAAAGTCCATGTTTAACGGCAATTTCAATGAAAAGCTGATGAAGGAATTTTTCCGGCTGACGTCATTCTCAGCGAAGCTGGGAATTCAGAAAGTTTGCGGTCAGAGTGCTGTGAATAGCTGATTCGGCGTGTAAGCGCTGGATGCCCGCCTGCGGCGAGCATGACGGCGGTTTTGGATTAGCAATGGGAGCCAAGTCAGTCGCAGAAATGTGGCCGCTCGCACAACCGCTTGACGCAATACCAACTAGTTGGTATTGTTCGCCTGAACATGGAAAACACCTCACAAAACTCAAAGTTAAAACTCCTCGACGCCGCCCTGCGGGTCATTCGCACCAAGGGTTATACGGCGACCACGATTGATGACATTTGCGCGGCGGCCAACCTGACCAAGGGCAGTTTTTTTCATCACTTCAAAAGCAAGGAAGACCTTGCGCTCGCGGCGGTTGATTACTGGAACGCTATGACCGGCGGCATGTTTGCCCAGTCTGCATATCACCGGCACGCTGACCCGCGAGATCGGGTGTTGGCCTATATCGATTTGCGTGTTGAAATTTTGCAAGGTGAACTGCCCGATTTCACCTGCCTGCTCGGCACCATGGTGCAGGAAACATACGAGACATATCCACGCATTCGCGACGCCTGCAACGCGGGCATTTCGTCGCATGCGCAAACCATCGCCGTGGACATCGCTGCTGCAAAAGCGATCTACACACCGACCGCAACATGGGACGCAGAAACGGTCGCGCTGTACACGCAAGCTGTGATTCAGGGCGCGTTCATTCTCGCCAAGGCACAACGAAAAACAGAAATCGCAGCGCAGTGCATTGGGCATTTGCGCTGCTATGTCGAAGGCTTGCTCACACCGGGCAGCCCATGTTCAAAGACCCAGTCACAACCAACCCCAAAGGAGACACCATGAGAGTCGAACCGTATTTGATGTTGAGCGGGCGCACCGAAGAAGCACTCGCTTTTTACAACCTGGCGATTGGCGCAAAGACCGTCATGGTCATGCGCTTTGACGAGAGCCCAGACCAAAATCACCCGATGCCGTTGCCACCGGACTGGGACAAAAAAATCATGCACAGCTCAATGACGGTTGGCAGCACCCTCGTGATGATGTCCGACGGCATGAGCGCCATCCCGAAAGACCTGAGCGGCATCACGCTGTCGTTAACCGCAGATGATGAAGTGCACGCCAACAAATTCTTCGACGCCTTATCGGCAGGCGGCAAAGTCTTTATGCCGCTCAGCAAAACGTTTTGGTCGCCGTGCTTCGGCATGACCAGCGACAAATTCGGCGTGAGCTGGATGGTGACGGTTGACGCTCAATAAATTATTGGAGAACGCAATGAATTACATAGACGGATTTATCGCCGCAGTGCCCAACGCCAATAAGGACGCGTACATCGCGCACGTGAACAAGCACGCCCTCATGTTTAAGGAATACGGCGCGCTTTCTGTGTTGGACTGCTGGGGCGACGACGTGCCCGAAGGCAAGCTCACCTCGTACACCATGGCCGTCAAACGCGAAGCCGACGAATCGGTCGTGTTCTCCTGGATTACCTGGCCGTCGAAGGACGCGCGCAACGTTGCGTGGGGGAAGATCATGCAAGACCCGCGCATGAGCCCGCAAAGCATGGGTACACCGCCGTTCGACGGCAAGCGCGTTATTTACGGCGGCTTTCAGATCATTTCTGAAGTCTGATTCAGAAGTTGATAACAAACATCGCGCAGAAAAATCCAACATGTCTGACGAAACACAAAACTGCTTTACCGAAGCCAACGGCGCGCACGAATTGTCAATCACTCGCTTGTTTGATGTTGCGCCTGAAAAACTTTATCGTTGCTGGACCGAACCTGCGCTGTTGATGCAGTGCTTCACGCCGCCGCCGTGGAAGACGATTCACGCCGAAACCGACGTCCGCGTGGGTGGTTCGAGCTACATCGTGATGCAGGGACCGGACGGCACCGAAATGCCCAATCGCGGCGTCTACCTTGAAGTCATTCCGAACAAGAAGCTGGTGTTCACCGATGCGTACACGTCGGCATGGGTGCCGTCGGGCAAGCCCTTCTTCACCGCCATCATCACCTTCGAAGACGAAGGCGGCAAGACGCGCTACACCGCTCGCGCACTGCACTGGACGGCTGAGGACAGCAAGGGCCATGAGGCGATGGGCTTCCACGAAGGCTGGGGCACGGTCGCCGAGCAGATGGCCGCGCTGGCGAAGACGCTCTAAGACGCGCTGAGAAAAAAAAGCGCATCATGACGCTGCAACCCTCACACAAAGTAACGCCGTTTCTCTGGTTGGAAAAAGACGCTGAAGCGGCGGCGAATTTTTATGTATCGTTGGTGCCGCAATCGCGTATCGTTGACGTCGCGCTCTGGGGCGTTGGCTCGCCGTATCCCGAAGGCAGCGTAATGAGCGCGACACTGGATCTCGCCGGTCAGCAATACATCCTGTTCAACGGCGGCCCACACTTCAAGCTCAACGAATCGTTGTCACTGTTCGTGAGCTGCGAGGACCAGGCCGAAGTGGATCGCTACTGGGACGCACTTACCGTTGACGGCGGCGCGCCCAGTCAATGCGGATGGCTCAAAGACAAGTTCGGTGTGACATGGCAGATCGTCCCGAAAGCACTGATGCGCTTGCTCGGTGACAAGGACTCGGCAAAAGCCGGTCGCGTCATGCAGGCGATGATGGAGATGGTCAAGCTTGATGTGGCCGAGCTGGAGCGAGCTGCGTCAGATTGATCGCAGCACGGTGAATGACAACCCCAGAGCGATTGTTTTCGTTTAAGGAACCACACTCGTCGCCATCGCCACCTGCACCTTCCACCCCTTCGCCGCCGTGTTCGAATAGTCGACCAGGTCGGTCAGCGCGCGTAGTTGCGCGGTGGCTGGGTTGTTGCCGCCGATGGTGAAGCGGTCTTGCAGGTAGTACGGCGGGATGGACTGGTAGTTCAGTACGGCGCGCACTGACTTCACGCGTGACGCAATCGTGGCGGGCAGGCGATAGGTGACGAGGTCGCTGCCGCGGCCGTTGTAATAGCCGGGGTTGGTTGCGGTGGGCACGGCTACGGGCGTTGTCCAGCTCGCGTAGGGGCCGTTGGCGTTCCAGCCTGCGGGCGTCAGCCGGTTGTCCTTGACCGGTTTTGCCAGCCCTAAAAAGCTGGTGGTCAGCAAGCCCTGCAAATCCTTGGTGCGCGATTCGTAAATCTGCGCGTATTTGCTGCCGGTGATGATGCGCCAATGTGGTTGCCACGTGGTCTTGCTGAACTCGGTGACCAGTGGCGTGCCGTTGTCGTCAATCAACACGCCCTTGTCGGTGCTGCGACCGGACGACCAGATGATGTTGCCGTTGCCGTCCATCGCGGTGAACTCGATAAATGCGCGCCGGAAGCCGACGCCGGAGGGGAATTTGTGTCCGGTTTTGTTGATGACTTCAACGTCGACATCAAGTCCGTTCGCCGATTTGCGTTGTGCCCGAATTGCTACTGACGCCGACTGACTTTGCACCTGCGCTACGGTTTCTTCGGTCGATAAATCAAGCCGTTTTTTATAGGCGAAATTGGTGGTGTCGTAATTGCGGTCGCCCGATCTTTGGTCGACCGTGAGCCCGAGTTGATCGCCAAACTGCTTGAACATCTCCAGCACAAACACGTTCGCACCGACAAACGTGTGGCGGCCAAATTCGCTGCGTGGTTGCATGGTGATGTCGGCGGCGGGCGCGGTGTTGGGGAACGGTTTACCGCTCAAGTCGACGTAGGTGTTGTCCTCGATATTGGCGATCTTTGCGGTGATTGGCTGGCCGTTCATGGTGCGCGGCATGTGGCATTGCTGGCAGGTCAGTGGCGTGGCACCGGGGCCGGGGGGGGCCTTGGTTTGATAGCGGCTGTTGAGCCATTCGAGATACGTGGTTTGCTCGTGCGACTTCGGTTGTTTGCCGAAACTGCTGCGGTTGTAGGTCACGTTCTTGTTGAGAATTTCGGTCTCGACCACGTGACACGATCCGCACATCGCCGGGTCGCTGATCGCGTCGCCATGTTTGGGCGTCATGCCGACCGCGTTTTGCATCGGATAGGTCACCACATCTTTGAACGGACCAAATACCGTTTGCGGGCCGGTGACGTTGAAATTGCCGGTGAAGCTCGCCTGTGTGCCTAGGCCGTCCGGCGTCATGCGGTGGCAGGCGAGGCAGGAGATGCCGTCGCGCGCGAGGCCGCCGTAGGTGCCGTCTGCACCGCTTGTAGCAAGGAAGTTTTGGTGCGTGAACAGGCTGCCGGGCCGGTCAATATTGAGCTGGCGTTTGCCCATCACGCCGTGACAGGTGTAGCAGGCGTTGTCGATCTCGGCGGCGACTGAGGGGTAAGTCAGCGTCTCTGATTCTCGCTGTGCCTGAAACACCGGATCGCGTCCGGCCAGGCCCATCAACGACGCGCCCCACTCGCCGAAGGGCGAGATGTTGCTGAGCGTGGTGGTGGGTGGCTTTTTTTGCGGTGTGTTTTGCGGCCACGACATGTTTGATTGCACGGCAAAGGCGAGGTTGCTGGCGTCGTGGCAGCCAGAGCACACGTCAGACGTGTAGAAGCGGGTCGCGCCGTTCGGGCCAACAATGACAGCGCTGTTCGCCTGCGATGGAATGTGGTTGGGGATGGTGGGCGCGGGCGCTGCAATCAGGGCCGCGCTGGTCTGTCCGGTCGCGGCGAACTGCGCAACTCTGGCATGCAGCGAGCCGCCCATCAGACCGTTGGCTTCTGGCATCGCGGTGCCACCAAAGGTGGTTGCCAGATTGACCAGTGAAGCGAAGGTCAATTCGCGCGTGCTGGCTGAGCCGTGGCAGCCGACGCAGTTCGGATCGAAAAACTGCCCACCGAACGCGCCGTCGCCGCCGTTCTGTTTGGTCGGATCAACGTAGCCCCACAGCCAACCGTCGTAGGACGCACTTTTTTGCTTGACGATGAGCGCCCAGCCGTTGACCGCGCCGACGCTGCCGTTTGGGTTTGCGTTGTACATCTGCTTGTAGATAACGGCCCCATCCGGCACGCCGCCGGGAGGACGTCCCGCGTGCAGCCATTTGTATACCGACGGTGCGTAGTAATTGAGCACATAGCCGTGAACCGACGCAGCGCCTGACGGCGCCAGGCCGCTCATACGCACGGCTTTGTCATGCGGCCAATTGAGCAACTGCGGGCAGCCGGCCCACATGAAAGCGGCCACGTTGGCCATTTTGTCGGCGGCCAGCGGTAGCGCGCATTCGGGCGGCAAGACGGCTGCTGTGTCCAGTGCAGTGGCTGGTGTCGTCGTTGGAAGTGGCGGCACGGCGGGTGGACTCAATGCAGTGCAAACTGAAGCGGCGGCGAAGGCGAGGGCGGCGAACCATGGCCGTGCCGCACGCGCGTTGCCAAGATGCCGTGACCGTTTGCTACTCGGTACTTTTGGTACTTCTCGCATGTCTCGCACTCCCGTTTTCGTTGCCTAAAATAGACACGTATCACGCCATTGTCATTGAAGCGGCAGGCAAGATCAATCCTAATGTTCGGTTTGTACGCACTTACAGCTTCGTAGTGAATCCCTCGGCGAAACAGGGGATAACCGCAGATTGAGCCTTATGTCGCTATTTGAGAAAATAGGCTCAACGTCTAAGCAAGGCGGTAGTTGCAGAGAAAAGCTGCTCCCTACGTTAATACGCTGGACAAGCTGTTCTTCAACTGGATGCGGCGGCAAACGAAATCATCATTTCACACGCTGGAGGGACAGTACGTCGCCTCAAGGATCATCCCGCACCCGCAAAAAACTGGCAAAGCGTGGCTTGCCAGCGGGCGTGATTTCGCGATAGGTGTAGGTGACCAGACTGCCGACCGGCGGCGGGTTGTTACGCACCGCGTCGCTGAATCCGGTGCCGAGGCGGAATACGATGCCGTCTTGGGTTTTCACCTCAAGCGCGCCGAGTCGACCGACGTGTTTTCCTTTGCCCGGCAGGTGACGAACGACCACCGCTTCGGTGTCGAGCAGCGGCTTCAATTTGAGCAACACATCACTGCGTCCGGTGACGTACGGCGCGTCGGCCAGGTGCAGCATCAAGCCTTCGGCACCGCCTTTGATGATGGCGTCGAAGCGGCGCTTCAGCTCTGCACGATCGGTCACCCGCGTCTGCTCCACCGCCCGCAGTTGAGTCCAGTTCGTGGCGGAGATCACCTCACGCATTTTTATGTAACGTTGGTCGAACGAACCCGGTGCGTCGGGCAGTTCGAACACCATGTAGGTGATGCGTTTCCACTCCTCGTCGACGGGCGCGATCCGGCGCACGATGCCGGAGAGTTCATCGAACTTTTTGCGCGCCAGCCACAGCTCGCCATCCAGTGCCGTCGATGGCAAACGCTGGATGAACCAGGCGGGTGCAGGCACATCGCGACCGCTGCGAAAGCGCAGCGTCTTTCCGTCCCAGATGGCGCGCACACCATCGTACTTTTCGCTCACCAGATACTGCGTGACATCAATGTCAGGGCCGAGCACATTGGCGAGCAGGATCGGCGGCTCTTTGGCGATGGCCAGTGTGGTCAGGCACACGAACAGCAGTGCGGAATATCTCAATAGCCAACGAACGTTTCTGCCCAGCATCGCCTGTCCTCCTCAAATCGGTAAGCTACCACGCGTGCAGGTGTTGTAGGGGAGCTTCGCCGCGACCTTCATTGCACCAAGCGTCCACGGGTCGCCACGGAGCCGCGCCTACCGTCGAATCATCCACCTCAGATTTCGCCTGTCAACTACCGCCAAGCGCGTCACGTTACCTGCCCGCCACCGCAGCAGTCTCGTTCGCGGAGCGTCCCTCTTTCAGGAGAAACACGATGAAGATCAGCCAGTCCCGCCGCGAGTTCATGGTTCACAGTTCGCAGGCGGGCGCAGCACTCGCGTTTTTGGGCGGCGCGTCGGGGGCATTTGCCGAGGCTGTTGCGCCGACACCTGCGGCGGTCAACGCGGACCTGCTGCATGCGCTCGGCTCGCGCATTGGGCTTGAAGTCGCATCCGTTATCGCGAGCGAGGGTGCGCCGCTCACCGTGAGCTATCTCGATTGCGCAGGTCCGTCGGTGGACGCATTGCGTAAAGGCATCGAGCAAGGCGTGAACTGGCACGCGGGTGCTGCACCGACGTGCATTGAAGCACACGGTGCACACTCTTCGCTGCTGGGCGTGGCGTTGATCAGCAACACCGTCAGCGGGCGCTCGGCTCGCGTTGAAATCGACAGCACGGCGCTTAGCATGATCGCGCTGATCGAGTCCGTGAAAACGCCAGCATCGGCACATAAACACGCCGTGCTCACGGCAAGTGCGGACAATTTGTATCGGGTGAATTACCTTTCGTAAACGGTCGCCGCCCACCGCGCAAAGTATGCTGGATATTCAAGCAGCTTTGCGCGGGAATACCTGTTCAATAAGGGCGTGGATGGGTATTGGGCAACTAATCGACTTTTGCACATATCAAGGTCTAAGCCCATATTGAATAAGACTTTTAGCAAAAAGTTGGTACGATTTCCGGAACGTTCTGCCCCGCGAACCTGCCCCCGAAATTTCCAGAATTACACCGCAGTACATAGCGATTGAAACGTTGCCAACCTGTGTTGCATCTATCGCGCGATAATTGAGGGCTTGGAACGTATAACGCCACCTCACCGTGATCCGCGTTCGTCTGCTGACGACGCCACTGCGCAAGTCGCAGCCCTCACCGACAAGCCCGCCGCCTTGCCGAGGGAACTCTACATCCTGGTGTTGCTGCTGATCATCGCGCACACCGCCTTCAACGGCATCCGCATCGCGACCTCCCTCGCCGCCATCAAGGCCGGCGGTGGCGCGTTGTGGGTCGGCTTGCTCACCGCGATGTTCAACATCATCCCGGCCTTTGTGGCCATTCGCGTGGGCCGCATGGTTGATCGTGTGCCGCTGCGGCGACCGCTGGTGATCGGCTGTGCATTGATGGCAGTCGGCGGCGCGGTCGCTGCAATCGAGCCGATGCTGTGGGTGCTCGCTGTGTGCGCCGCGACACTGGGTGTCGGCTGGATGATGATCGCCGCGTCGTCGCAGTATGCGGTGGGTTTGCTGGGCGGCAGTGCCAACCGGGTGCGCGCTTTCAGCGTGATGTCGATGGGCTTTTCGGTGTCGAGCTTTCTCGGCCCGCTGATTGCGGGCTTCATGATTGATCACGTGAGCTATCGTGCCGCGTTCGGCGTGCTGGCGGTCTTCCCTGCGGTGGCGGCACTATTGTTTGCCTCGCGCTGGCTGAAAGTGCCGGTTGGCGAACCGCGTAAAGCCACCAGTGACGACGGCGGCGCACGCGAGCTGTTCGGCATCCCGGTGCTGCGCAACACGCTGGTCACCGCGTGCTTCATCACGGTCGGCTGGGACCTGTACAACTTCATGGTGCCGGTGCTTGGCAGCGAGCTGCATCTGACGGCGACCCAGATCGGCTCGGTGCTCTCACTTTTTGCAGTGGCCGTTCTGGTGGTGCGCTTTTTCATGCCAATGCTGACGCACCGTTTGGGCGAGCGCGGCGTGATGATTTCGGCGATGGTGATTTCGGGAATCACCTTTCTAATGTTCGCTTTTGCGCACAATTATTCGCTGATGCTGGCGCTGTCCTTCGTCATCGGCCTCGGCCTCGGTGCCAGCCAGCCGATCATCCTGTCGATGCTGCACGATGCCGCCCCACCGGGCCGCATTGGCGAGGTCAACGGCATGCGCATGACGATGATTTCCACCAGCCAGTGGACGATGCCGCTCGTCTTCGGCATGCTCTCGGCCAGCACCGGAATGCTGCCTTTGTTTCTGATTGTCGGTGGCGGTATT
>JANXNO010000648.1 GCA_025354075.1 Burkholderiales bacterium
CCTTGACGTAGCTCTCGTTTTTGTACTCGCCCTTCTCGATGTGCGCGAGCAGCTTCGCGTGATTCTTGCGAATCGTGGCGAATTTTTCGAGCGACATGGATTTGAGTTTTGCAAGCAGCTCGGCCGAGATGGCGGCGGTCGCTTCTTCGTCCTCTTCCTCTTCTTCCTGCTCTTCTTCGTCGCCTTCCGCGTCAGCGGCTACGATGGGCGCGGCAGGCGCAGGGGCAGGGGGCTCAAGACCGGCAAGGCCGTCGACGATGTCGTCAACCACGACTTCGCCTTTTTCGATCTTGTCAGCGAGTTCGAGGATTTGCGCAATCGACATCGGGCACGCCGAGATCGCCTGCACCATGTGCTTGAGGCCGTCCTCAATACGCATTGCGATTTCGATTTCGCCTTCGCGCGTCAGCAGTTCAACCGTGCCCATTTCGCGCATGTACATGCGGACGGGATCGGTGGTGCGGCCAAACTCACTGTCGAGCGCAGAAATCGCCTGTTCGGCTTCTTCGGCAACATCATCGTCGGCGACCGCAGAGGCGGTTTCCGAGATGATCAGCTCTTCCGCTGCTGGCGCTTCATCAAAAACCTGGATACCCATGTCGTTGATCATCGCCACTATGGACTCGATGGCCTCCGCATCCACCAGGTCATCTGGCAGATGGTCGTTAATCTCTGAATAGGTCAGATAGCCGCGATCTTTACCGAGCGTAATGAGCGTTTTCAGGCGCAGACGACGGGTTTCGGCATCCACCGTTTTGAACGGTGCGAGCGCTTCAAGCAACGCTTGCTGCTTTTTCTCAAGCAACAACTGCTTGCGTGTTTTTGGCTTGCCGGTCAGCGGGTTGATCGCGATGGCGACCGGCGCTGCGGCTTCTGTGGCTTCGGCTTCGGGCGCATCCACGGCATTCTTCGGAGGACGACCCGGTTTGCCGGTTTTGACTGGTGCGGGGACTGCGGCTAAGGTGGCCGCCATATTTTTCTTGGCGGCCGCTATGGCCTCCGCTTTGGTAGGTTTGGCTGGTTTGCCGACGGCGACTACGTCGCCCTTGCTCGGCTTTTCAACCACAATTGTTTTGTTCGCTGCGACCACGGATTTAACTGTTACCTTTGTTGGCTCCACTGGCTGTTTGCCAGCGGGCTGAGTGACGGGAATGCTGGCCTTGGCCGTCGGCTTGGCGACAGGCTTGGCGATAGATTTCGCGACCGGTTTGGCCGCCGGTTTCGTGATGACTGCCGGTTTCAGCAATTTTTTTGCCACTGGTTTTGAGGCCGGTTTTGCCGCAACTTTTGACACTTTGCTCGCGACTTTCGCCACCGCTTTAGTTGCGACCTTGGCTGCCACCTTGGTTGCCACCTTAGTTGCCACTTTAGCGACAGGCTTCGTCTTGCCCTTGGCTGTCGCTACGGGCTTTGCGGATGCTTTGGTTTTGCTGGCGGCTTTGGCGGCTGGCTTGGCCTTCACTGCAGCTTTCACCTGCGGTTTGGCGGGTTTGGCCTTAACAACTTTGGCGGCTACTTTCGCGACCGGCTTGGCTTTGCCTTGAAGTTTCGTAATCGGTTTGGCTTTGCTGGGCGTGGCACCAGAGCGCGGTTTGGCTTGCGGATTACCTGCCTTCACCTTGCCGCTGGGGGCCGTTTTTGAACCCGTCTTTGGTTTTGCCGCCGGTTTGGTGCTTGCGGTCTTGACGACGGCTTTGCCTACTTTGGCGACCTTGACGACGGATTTCAATTTAGCTTTTGCCATGCGTGAAAAGTTCCGATTAACAAACGTGGGCCACACTTGCGGCGCTCGTGCGCTCTTTTTTGAGTGTCCACGACCGACGTCCGTCGCGGAAATCGCGAAAGACGACAGTGCATTAGTTGGGGGTAGCCTGCTATTTTACCAGTGAGTTGCCGCTTCTTTAAGCACGGCGGCTAAAAAAACGCCTGTTTACGGGCGTTTGCTGCGTCTTTTAGGCATCGGCGCAACCGTCACGCTGGCGTTGAAGTAGCGTTGACCGAATCGGCGCCAAGGCGTGGCAGGGAAGGTCTGAACGGTGACCGTGAGGCTTGCGGCGGAAGCACAGCATTATGCTGAAGCTGCCGTTCAGTATGGGCTAAGGCATGAAATAATCGAAAGTCGACTTGGGAAGTCATAACGTACCAAGCCCAGGCGCAATGAGCGTTTATGGATAAAGTTGTATTGCCTAGAACTACCCGCAGTTC
>JANXNO010000673.1 GCA_025354075.1 Burkholderiales bacterium
GCCGTCATACTCGCTGAAGGCGGGTATCCAGCACGTAACCACGCAGAGCCGTAATTCAACGTGATTGCGATGGCAACGTTTCTGGATTCCCGGTCTTGCCGAGAATGACGCCACGTTGAGGTGGGTCGCCAGCTAACGATATTTGTTGTTGTGTAACGTGGTTCTCGGTGGAGCGCGTTACAACCGAACGCTCTCCCCGAACCATGTTTTTTATTGGAATGACTCATGCAAACCGGCATCAACTACAGCGACAAAATCCCCAACAACGTTAACCTTTCCGAGGACAAAACGCTGCAACGCGCGCTTGAGCACTGGCAGCCGAATTACCTCTCGTGGTGGAACGACATGGGCCCCGAAGGCGCGATGCAGCATGACGTGTATTTGCGTACTGCGGTAAGCGTGGATCCGGGCGGATGGGCGCAGTTCGGACATGTAAAGATGCCGGACTACCGCTGGGGCATTTTCATGAACCCGAAGGAAGAGGGCCGCACGATTGGTTTCGGCGAGCACAAGGGTGAAGCGGCCTGGCAAGACGTGCCCGGCGAACATCGCGCGAATCTGCGCCGCATCATCGTCACCCAAGGTGATACCGAGCCGGCCTCGGTCGAGCAGCAGCGCCATCTCGGCCTCACCGCCCCGTCGATGTATGACCTGCGGAATCTATTTCAGATCAACGTGGAAGAAGGCCGTCATCTGTGGGCTATGGTTTATCTGCTGCACAAACACTTCGGTCGCGATGGGCGTGAAGAGGCCGATGCGCTGCTCGGACGAAACTCAGGGGACGCCGACAATCCGCGCATCCTCGGTGCGTTCAACGAAAAGACGCCGGACTGGCTGGCGTTTTTCATGTTCACCTATTTCACCGACCGCGATGGCAAATTTCAGCTCTGCGCGCTCGCTGAAAGCGCGTTCGATCCGCTCGCGCGCACGACGAAATTCATGCTCACTGAAGAGGCGCATCACATGTTCGTCGGTGAGAGCGGAATCTCGCGCGTCGTCGCCCGCACAGCGGCAGTGATGAATGAATTAAAGACCGATGACCCCGCCAAAATTCGTGCCGCGGGCGTGATTGATCTTGAGACCGTTCAGCGCTACCTGAATTTCCACTACAGCGTGACGATTGATCTGTTCGGTGCTGACGAATCAAGCAACGCAGCGATCTTCTACAACTCGGGTTTGAAGGGCCGCTTTGAGGAGACAAAGCGCGCTGACGATCATCAGTTGCAGGGTCAGACGTATGGAGTGCTTGCGGTGCAAAACGACACACTCGTCGAGCGGCAAGTGCCGATGTTGAACGGCTTGAACGAAGTGTTGCGCGACGATTACATCAAGGATTCTGTGGGTGGCGTGGGTCGCTGGAACAAGGTGCTGGAAAAGGCAGGAATTTCGTTCCGGTTGAGCGTGCCGCACAAAGCGTTCAATCGCAAGATTGGGATGCTCGCTGGCGTAAAAATCAGCCCAGATGGACGTGTGTTGTCAGAGGTCGAATTTGCAGCGAACGAGAAGCACTGGCTGCCGTCGGCGGAGGATCGCGCGTTTGTCGCCTCCCTCATGCACCGCGTCGTCGAACCGGGCAAATTCGCAAACTGGATCGCGCCCCCGGTGATGGGAATTAATCGTCAGCTGGTGGATTTTGATTACGTGCGGTTTAACTAGCTTTGTCCCCTCTCCCCTTGTGGGAGAGGGCTAGGGAGAGGGGTATGTTTACTTGGAGAACAACCGTGACTGCCCAAGTCGACTCCCCCTCGCCCCAACCCTCTCCCTCGAGGGGAGAGGGGGCGGACCCACCGAAGAGGGACATAACCTTTCGTAACGTGAAATCGGCAAAACAACAATGACCGAAGTCCTAAAACAACACCTCATCGACCCCGAAATCTGCATTCGCTGCAACACCTGCGAAGACACATGCCCGGTCGATGCGATCACACACGATTCGCGCAATTACGTGGTGGACGCGGACATCTGTAATCACTGCATGGCCTGCATTTCGCCCTGTCCAACCGGCTCGATTGACAACTGGCGCACGGTGTTGCGGGTAGCGGCCTATCCGACCGCCGATCAATTGACGTGGGATGAGTTGCCCAAAGAAATTCCGCTTGCGGAGTTGCCCGCCGATGCACTGGCAGCGGTGGTGGCACTAGACAACGCCACTGCAGATGAGTTGCAAACCAACGCCG
>JANXNO010000001.1 GCA_025354075.1 Burkholderiales bacterium
GCCAGGCAAGACCGTTTATTCGTATGAGCGCATGCTGTTCAACGTGCTCAAAGGCGAGCTGGTCTGGGCATCGGGCGTCACAAAGCCGAGCTCAACCATTTATCGTGTAGCGGCCGCCACGAGCGCAGATCGAACTTCAAAAATCGCGTTCGAAAAAGCGTCCGATTCAGGCGTAGATCGATACAGCTTTGAGATTTCGCCCCACGCCTGGACGCTGGCTAAAGTAGAGGTCACGTCGGGTGGCGCTGAAACGCTGCGCAGTAAATACGAATTGATAAAAAGCGACGCGTAGTGCCCTGGCGTCATCCAAAATCAGTACAGTTAATAGTTTTCCGCGAGCCCCATTATGAGCACCACAACCCTCCTTCACTCCCTCTTTAAATACAAGGCCTGGAGCAATGAGCAGCTCTTCGCTGAGCTTGCCAAAGTGGATCCCGTGACGCAGCCCGATGCGCGGCACAACGCGATGCGCATCCTCAATCACATCTACGTAGTTGATCAAATTTTCGCGGCGCACTTGTCGGGAGCGACGCAGTCTTTTACGGCCACCAATACAACAGAAACGCCGACGCTTGAGGCGCTGCGCGATGGCGTAGCGATGCTCGACGCGTGGTACGTTGACTACTCCGCTGATTTGTCGCCGGAACAGCTGGCCGAGAACATCCCGTTTACGTTCACCGATGGCGACAAGGGCCTGATGTCGCGCGAAGAAATGCTCGCGCATGTCACGGCGCACGGCACCTATCATCGCGGCGCTGCGGGGCGCATCATGATGCAGGCCGGAACGCCGCCACCGCGCGATCTGTACACGCGGTTTCTGCATCAATCCGAGCCTCTGCGGCGTGCTGCCTGATCACGCATGGATTTCTCGTCACGTCATTGATCGTCGTGTTGATCCGCTGCACCAGCGTGATTTACACCGCCTCGACCAGCGGCATTCGTTGGGCTTGGCCTAAATCTGGCGGCATCGGAGCAGTGAGTGGCGCGATCAATGATCATGGGCGCACTCCCCGCCCGTGGCAAATACTTTGATCTTTCGACAACTCGCGGATGCTGTGCTTGCGCTGCACTTTGCAGTCGTTACGTTCGTGGTAGGCGGACTTGTGCTCATCCTCATCGGCAACCTCGTTCACTGGCGCTGGGTAAACGCGCTGTGGTTTCGCGTGGCTCATCTCGCAGCGATTGGAGTCGTTGCGGCTGAGGCTTGGCTCGGCATCGCTTGTCCGCTGACCACGCTTGAATGGTGGCTTCGGGCGAAATCGGGTGTGACCACTGGGCTTGCAGATGGCGAAAGTTTCGTTGGTTACTGGCTGCATCGCTTGCTTTTCTATTCCGCCCCGCCGTGGGTGTTTGTGCTCGCGTATTCCGTGTTCGGAATGCTAGTGGTCGCGGCATGGTTTTGCTTTCCGCCGCGCTCAAATGGCCGCGCCGCGAGATATTAAATGTCCGTTGCGGTGACGAGTTTTCTGGTGAAATTGGTGCTCAACCCATTCTGGAGCGCTCTGTGCCCGACCTGATTCACACCGCCACAACAGCCAGCGACTACGAAGCGTTCGGCGAACTGGTGACGCAGTACGTGGAGTGGAGCCGCAGGCGTTATCGGGACGACCCGTGGTTTATCGAAGAGGTGTTTGGGCATCAGTCACTCGCGACCGACCTGCCGACTCTGTCGACCAAGTACGGCCCGCCAAACGGCAAAACGC
>JANXNO010000156.1 GCA_025354075.1 Burkholderiales bacterium
CCAGCGCTAACGTGACAGTCGCACAGGCAAGTGCGAAAAAGTGAGTGATGCGTTTCATCTGTGAGCTTCCAACAGTGGAATTGAAGACGGAACGCAGTTTAGCGAGTTTTCGGCGGGTTCGGATTGGGTTGCTTTTGTTGAATTTGAGGATACAGCTTTCGGTTGAAATGGCGTTCAGCGCCGGGTTAAACGTGTAAATTGGCAGAAATCGACTTTATGCATAAATATTCGCTCAGCCCAATTGGATAAGGCGATTCACATAAAAGCTGTGACACGTTTTCTGCCACAACAACACATTACTTCACCGTCACCCACTCATACGTCAGCACGTTGTCGGCGCGATGGACGACCGACACATTGTTGCGCGTTGCCCATGGGATGACTTGACGATGCAGCGGCAAATGATTGATCTCGTCGTTGTGCGCAAGAAGTGCAGATTTAATCAACGCCTCACGTTTCGCCGGGTCGGCCTCTTTGCTTGAGGCGGCGGCGGCATCATCAAGTTTGGCGTTTTTGTAATTGCCGTAGTTGTAGTCGCCGATTCCGTTGGCGGCGCGATTCCTCAGCACCGGCGTCAATGTCGTTTCCGCATCGGTAACTGCGCCGCCCCAGCCAAACATGTAGAGAGACACATCGAGCTTGTCCAATCGCGGGAAGTAAATCGCGCGGGGCTGCGCATCGACCTTCACCTTGATGTTGATCCGTGCCCACATCGCAGCGAGCGCGAGGCAAATTTTCTCATCGTTGATGTAGCGATTGTTCGGGCAATTCATCGTGACCTCAAAGCCCTGCGGATAACCCGCTTCGGACATCAGGCGGGTCGCTGCCGGCACATCGAACGGCCGCCGCTTTTCAATGGCCGGATCGTTGAAGGCACCAAGCGGAGACGCGGTCATTCCGCCCGTCGGGAATGCCTGCCCGCGCATCAATTTCGTCTTAATCGCCTCAATGTCGATCGCCTGATACATCGCCTGGCGAACGCGCTTGTCCTTGAATGGATTCTTGCCTTTCACATTGGAGTACAACAGTTCATCGCGAGCCTGATCCATGCCGATGAATACGACGCGATATTCAATGCCATTGATGACTTTGATGTTCGGCGTTTTCTCCAGTCTGTCGAGATCTTGCGGCGACGGGTCAAGGATGAAATCCACCTCGCCAGAGATCAAGGCGGCCAGTCTGGTCGAGTCATTTTTGATCGAGTTGAAGGTGACCGACGTCACGTTGCCCTCATGCTGCTTCCACCAGCTGTCGTTGCGCTTCCAGATGGTTTTGATGTCGGGCTGCCGACTCACCAGCCGATACGGCCCGGTGCCGTTGGCGTTGAGCGAGGTAAATTTTTCTTCTTTGTTTTTGTAGTCAAGAGGCGTGGTGCAATTGTTTTTCTCAGACCAAGGCTTGCTCATAATCTGGATCGCGTTAACGTGATCCATAAAAATGGGATTAACCTGCGGCAGCTTGAACTCGACCGTCAAATCGTCAATTTTTCGCGCGACGCCAGCCTGACTGGCATAAACGCGAATTTGTGAATTGGGATGTTTTGCGCGCTCGAATGAGAACACCACATCATCGGCTGTAAACGGCGTGCCATCATGAAATTTCACACCCTTGCGCAGCTTGAACTGCCAGGTCAATGGATCGATCTGCTTGACCTCTGTCGCAAGCCCCGGCCCGTGCTTCAACTTTTTGTCGCGGATCATCAAAAATTCATACACCTGCTGATTCACCGAATTGGTCAACCCTTCATTTTGCGAATGCGGATCCATCGTTTGCGGATCGCCCGACGCCGCCCAGCGCAGCGGGTTGGCGGTCACGCCAGCGGAGACCAGCGCGGCAGCGCAGGCTGCCAGCGCGAAAAAGTGATTAATTCGTTTCATCGGACGGCTTCCAGTGCTGGATAGGTAGACCACACCAGTGTAGCCAGTTTGATGCCAGATTTAACTGCGGCAAAACCCTTTCGGCGGGTCAGGTGGCGGCGTTTAGGGCAGCGTGTAATAACTAACAGCTTTGCGCTGAAAGTGCCGCTTGAATTGGGCTAGGACAGAATAATGCCATAACTCGACTTTACTCGGCAGTTAGCGGCAAGCCCAATTAAATAAGCGTTCGGTACAAAAGCTGTATCTGCACCGCATAGAATTAGAAGCAAACATGACCGCAAATATCGCCGCCCCGAGCCTCAATCGTCAAACCGTCCTGCTAGCAGACTATTGGCGCATCACTCGCCGGGCAAAACAGCCGCATTTTCAAGGGAAGCCGGATCAACTCGCCGCAGAAATTGAGCGCGCCGAGGATCGTTTTCGCGATCGACTTGCGCGTTCGCCATCGATTCTTTACGCGGAAGGTTTGCCGGTTTCGGAGCGGGCGGATGAAATCGCTTCACTGATTCGAAACAATCAGGTCGTGGTGCTCACGGGCGAGACCGGTTCCGGCAAAACCACGCAATTGCCGAAAATTGCTTTGGCAGCCGGGCGCGGTCGCTACGGCCTCATCGGTCACACCCAGCCGCGTCGGATCGCCGCCAGCAGCGTGGCGACGCGCATCGCGAAGGAACTCGGCGAGGACGTGGGCCAGAGCGTCGGCTTTAAGGTGCGTTTCACCGAGAAGGGCGCGCAGGACGGCTTCATCAAACTGATGACCGACGGCATTTTGCTGGCTGAAACGCAGGGCGACAAATTTCTCAACGCTTACGACACGATCATCATCGACGAGGCGCATGAGCGCTCGCTGAACATCGATTTTTTGCTCGGCTACCTCCGTCAACTGCTGCCGAAACGACCCGATCTTAAGGTCATCATCACGTCCGCAACAATTGACGCTGAGCGCTTCGCGCTGCACTTTCAGGATCGCCAGGGCAAACCTGCTCCTTTGATTGCGGTGTCTGGTCGCACCTATCCGGTGGACGTGCTGTATCGCGCTGCGCAGAGCGAAGAGGACGATGAAGAAAAGCTGGAAGAGGCGATTGCCGATGCCGTCGATGAGCTGTGGCTTTCAGGTCCCGGCGACGTGCTGGTGTTCCTTCCGGGCGAACGCGAGAT
This sequence comes from Burkholderiales bacterium, assembly GCA_025354075.1. Lineage (GTDB taxonomy): Bacteria > Pseudomonadota > Gammaproteobacteria > Burkholderiales > Casimicrobiaceae > Casimicrobium. The sequence continues at coordinate 3,036 of JANXNO010000156.1, forward strand.
TCGCGAAACACAGGACATTCTGCGTCGTCGCCTGAAACCTGGCACAGAAATTCTGCCGCTGTTTTCGCGGCTCTCGGTGCAGGATCAGCAGCGCATTTTTGCGGGGTCAAACGGCCGCCGCGTGATCCTTGCCACCAACGTCGCCGAGACCTCGTTGACGGTGCCGGGCATTCGTTACGTCGTCGATACCGGCATCGCGCGACTCAATCGGTACAGCGTCAAAAATAAAGTACAGATGCTGCAAATCGAGAAGATTTCGCAGGCGAGCGCCAACCAGCGTGCAGGTCGCTGCGGTCGCGTTGGGCCGGGCATCTGCGTGCGGCTCTACACCGAGGACGACTTCAAGG
>JANXNO010000158.1 GCA_025354075.1 Burkholderiales bacterium
GGCTTTCGCTCTCTAGTAACAAGTACTGAGCGCGCATCGACGGTTTTGCAGATCTCGCGTGGTGGGCGTGCCGACGGTGCCGTAGACGTACGTCGACTCATCCAGCCCCGAGCGCTGCTTCCATTTGGCAACGCTATCGAACAACACCGTCGATGCGCGCTCAGTACTTGTTACTAGAGAGCGAAAGCCAGCAGGCACTTCGCGCGAGGGATGGATCAGGAGCGTTTCAGGTTTCTTGGTAGTCATGATGCGGCGGGTAAAGTGAAATTAGGCGCGCTTCAAAATCTGCGCGTGATGATCGAGATGATCGTTGATGAACGTTGCGATGAAGTAGTAGCCATGATCGTAGCCCACGTGGCGACGCAGCGTGAGCGGCTGGTCGATGGACTGACAAGCGGCCTCGAACAGATGCGGATGCAATTGCGCTTCAAGGAATTTGTCGGCGAGACCTTGATCGATCAGAATTCCGTCGGGGTACGGCGCGGTTTTCTTTGCGCCCATGAGGGCCGTCGCATCGTGCTGTAACCACTCGGATTGATCGCCGCCAAGATAGCCGCTGAAAGCCTTTTGTCCCCACGGACATTGCGTGGGCGCACAGATAGGCGCGAACGCTGAGAGTGATTTGAACAAACCCGGATGCCGCAGGGCCACAGTCAGCGCACCATGTCCACCCATGGAGTGCCCGAACAAGCCGAGACGTTGCGCATCGACGGGCAGATGCTCGCCGAATAGCGCCACTAACTCCTGCGTCAGATAGGTCTCCATCCGGTAATACTTCGACCACGGCTCCTGCGTTGCATCAAGGTAGAAGCTCGCGGCCAACCCGAAATCCCAACTATCGCTCTCACCTGCGATTCCCGCGCCACGCGGGCTGGTGTCGGGCGCAATCAAGGCTAAGCCGAGTTCTGCTGCGCGGCGTTGCGCACCTGCTTTGGTGGCAAACGTTTCTTCATTGCAGGTCAGCCCCGCAAGGTACATCAGCGCAGGCACTTTCGCAGCATCGTGAGCCAACGCGACCGATGGCAGAAACACCGAGAACCGCATCGGCAATCCGATGACTTGCGAATCGTGCTGATAGAAACGCTGTACGCCGCCGAAAGAGGCGTGTTCGCTGAGAAGTTTAAGAGTGTCTGTCATATCAAAGTATCGAACCTATTTCCCCCTCTCCCCTCGCGGGAGAGGGTTGGGGTGAGGGGGCGGCGGAAGTATGGGTTACGTTGGACTTCAACGCCACCTTACCCCTCACCCTAGCCCCGGCACTCACTAGTGCCAGTGGGCACCAGCACAAGGGGAGAGGGGACATCTCAAATCAAATCAGAAAAGAACCACACCACGAATCGACTCTCCCCGCTTCATCAAATCAAAGCCCTTGTTGATGTCTTCCAGTGGCATGGTGTGTGTGATCAGATCGTCGATATTGATCTTGCCATCCATGTACCAGTCAACGATCTTCGGAACATCGGTGCGACCACGCGCGCCGCCGAACGCTGAGCCTTCCCATTTGCGTCCCGTGACGAGCTGGAATGGTCGTGTGCTGATCTCAGCGCCCGCCTCGGCCACACCGATGATGATGCTGCGGCCCCAGCCTTTGTGCGTGCATTCAAGCGCCTGGCGCATCACCTTGGTGTTGCCAATGCATTCAAAGCTGTAATCTGCGCCACCGTCGGTCAACTGAACGATGGCGTCGACCACGTTCTCAGTGTCTTTCGGATTGATGAAGTGCGTCATGCCGAATTTGCGCGCCATCGCTTCGCGGGCGGGATTGAGGTCGACGCCGATGATTTTGTCTGCGCCGACCATTTTCGCGCCCTGAATCACGTTGAGCCCGATGCCACCGAGACCGAACACGACAACGTTCGCACCGGCTTCAACCTTTGCAGTAAAGATCACCGCGCCAATGCCCGTCGTCACGCCGCAACCGATGTAGCAGACCTTGTCGAACGGCGCGTCCTTGCGGATTTTCGCCAGCGAAATCTCGGGTGCAACGGTGTAGTTCGAGAACGTCGAAGTTCCCATGTAGTGAAAAATCGATT
>JANXNO010000172.1 GCA_025354075.1 Burkholderiales bacterium
CAGGAGAGCGTGTTCACGCGAACCGGCGTCGATCGCATCCTGAAATTCGCGTTCGACCTCGCGCAAAGCCGCCCGAAAAAAAATCTGACCAGCGCCACCAAATCGAACGGCATTTCGATCTCCATGCCGTACTGGGACGAGCGCGTCGTTGAGATGGCAAACAACTATCCCGATCTGAAATGGGACAAATTTCACATCGATATTTTGAGTGCGCATTTCGTGCAGCGCCCGAGCTTTTTTGACGTCGTCGTCGCCAGCAATCTGTTCGGCGACATCCTGTCCGACCTAGGCCCCGCCTGCACCGGCACCATCGGCATCGCGCCCAGCGCCAACATTAACCCCGAGCGCAAATTCCCGAGCCTGTTCGAGCCCGTTCACGGCAGCGCGCCGGACATTGCAGGCAAAGGCATCGCCAACCCGATCGGCCAGATCTGGTGCGGCGCGATGATGCTGGAATGGCTTGGCCATAAGGCCGCGCATGATGCTGTACTGGCAGCTTGCGAGCGCTGCACGGCGGAGGGTCCGCGCACGGGCGATTTGGGCGGCACTGCAAAGACTGAGGATGTCGGTCGGTTCATTGCAGAGGCGTTGGCTTAGCTCAGCTTCATCGCCGCTGTGGGGGAGCGGTGCCACCGCTACCACAAACTTTGCCACCCACTGCACTATCAACCAACCTGATACACAGGATTACCGCCCGCAGGCCGATTGTCACTTCATATCGGCCCCGTCAGCGCATGCTTCTTGCTAAGCTATTGCATTGATCCCGATGAATCGTGTAACCCATGCCCGCTGACGCCACCTCCGTTGATCGCGCCGCCTCTTCCAGCACATTGAGTTCGGCGTCGCACATTCGCCTGACCTCACACGCTGGTGGCTTCGGCGCGCGACTGATTCACTGGGACGCGACCACCGCGCTAGAACGCGGCCCTATCGTCGGCACCACGACCACGCGAGCGCATCGCAACGTGATCGGCACGCACAGCGGTTCGTACAGCGTCTACCGCGCTTTGGCGGTGGCCGCAGGCGCATTGAACCGCGAACACCGCGCCGACCTCACCAACACCTCGCCCACCGACGAAATCGGCCCGTATCCGCAATGGGGCGAACCGGGCCGCATTGTTTCGCTCGATCCGTGGGGAGCTACGGTCTCGACCGTGTTCGCCGACGATCTCGCTGCGGGCTACGACATTCGCCCGACCATCGCAGTTACCAAAGCACATGTGATCCTGCCTGAGGTCATTGACGCATTGGCGAAAGGACGTTTGCACGCCGACGGCAAAGTGCTCACCACAAACGGCGCGGCACTGGTGACCAAAGCTGCAATTGAGCCGGTGTGGTTTTTGCCCGGTATCGCCAAACGCTTCGGCTGCTCTGAGGCGGACCTACGCCGTGTGCTGTTCGAGGAAACCGGAGGCATGTACCCGGAACTCGTCACGCGCTCCGATCTTGAAGTATTCCTGCCTCCCATCGGCGGGCAAACCGTCTACATCTTCGGCAATCCGCGCGATCTGGCGAACCCGGACGTTGAACTCACGGCGCGCGTGCATGACGAATGCAACGGCTCGGACGTGTTTGGCTCCGACATCTGCACCTGCCGTCCGTATCTCACGCACGCCATCGAAGAATGTATTCAGGGCGTGCAACGCGGCGGCGTGGGGCTCGTGGCGTACTCGCGCAAGGAAGGCCGCGCGCTGGGCGAAGTGACTAAATTCCTCGTCTACAACGCGCGCAAGCGTCAGGTCGGCGGCGACACGGCGGACAAATATTTCGCACGCACCGAATGCGTGGCCGGCGTGCAGGACATGCGCTTTCAGGAGCTAATGCCCGACGTGTTGCACTGGCTCGGCGTGAAAAAAATTCACCGCCTAGTGTCCATGAGCAACATGAAGTACGACGCGATCACCAACGCCGGTATCGAAATCGGCACCCGCGTGAACATCCCGGACGACCTGATCCCGGCTGATGCACGCGTGGAGATGGATGCGAAGATTGCGTCCGGCTATTTCACGCTCGGGCTGGTGCCGGATGCTGAGGAACTGAAGGTTGCGAAAGGACGGGGCTTTAGCGCATGAACGCATCGGCTGAACCCGAAGTTGCAGCACTCGCTGCGGCGACGCTGCTGCGCAGTACCGCTACCATTCGTGAGCGCGCAAATGCGTTGCTGGCCCGGGCACGCGCCGGGCAGTCGCAATGGTTTGCGGTTGGTGACGACGCAACAATGGATCGCACCGCAAAAATCGTGGTGGATGTGACGCGTGAACGCTACGGCGATGGCCCCATTCCTTATCACAGCCGATGGCGGCATTTTGAAGCGGGTGGCGTCGATCGGCGCGCTGAGCTTGATCGCGCGCTGGGTGACGTTAGCCCTAGTGAACGCGCTCGTGCGCAGATTGATCTGGCTGTCGTGAGCGTCTTGCTGGATGCAGGCGCAGGGCCAGACTGGCGATACGCGGAAGCGTCCAGCGGCCAGCAATTCGGGCGCTCGGAAGGGTTGGGTGTCGCGAGTTATCGGGCATTTGCCAGCGGGCTTTTTTCCTCAAACGCAAGCAAGCCGTTTCAGGCAGATGCTGCGAGGCTTCGCACAGTCACCGCCGCACAACTTGGTGACGCGTTTCAGGCGAACGAATCCAATCCGCTAGTTGGGCTTGAAGGTCGCGTGACGCTACTTCGCCGCCTGGGAGATGCGCTGTTGCAACAAACGGATGTGTTCGGCGCAGTGCCACGTCCGGGTGGTTTGTTTGATGTTTTGGCAAAGTCCTCAAGTAGCGTCGCCGCTGCTGACATCCTGTCGCTTTTGCTCGCCACGCTATCCAGCGTTTGGCCCGCACCCAATTGCATCGGGAGCGTCGCACTGGGTGATTGCTGGCCGTACTCAGCCGCACGCGGTGACGGCGCGAGCGATGGCTGGATGCCATTTCACAAGCTGTCGCAATGGCTGACGTATTCGCTGCTTGAGCCGTTTGAGTGGGCGGGGGTCAAGGTAGGCGGCCTGAGTGCGCTCACAGGGTTACCTGAGTACCGCAACGGCGGGCTGCTGCTCGATGCTGGTGTGATCGTACCGAAAGACTTGACCCTGCTTGACCGAACATGGCAAGTGGGTGACGAGTTCATCGTCGAGTGGCGCGCGTTGACGGTTGCACTGCTAGACGAGCTGGCACCACGCGTGCGCAAAATTCTTGGCAAAACTGAGACAGAAATGCCGCTGGCCTGCGTACTCGAAGGCGGCACATGGGCAGCCGGACGTGTACTCGCGCAACAGTTACGTGGTGGCCTGCCACCCATAAAAATTGCTTCTGATGGCACCGTTTTTTAGACAATATCACCGCTCCTACAAGTACCGAAAAATAACGTAAGAAAATTATGAGCAATGTCCACCTGATCGACCATCCCCTTGTCCAGCACAAGCTCACGCTCATGCGGCGCAAGGATGCGAGCACCAACAGTTTCCGTCGCCTGCTCAACGAACTCGCGATGCTCATGGCCTATGAAGTGACGCGCGATGTCGGCATGCAAGAGATCGATATCGAGACGCCGCTGGAGTCGATGAAAGCGAAGGTCATCGACGGCAAGAAGCTGGTTTTCGTGTCCATTTTGCGTGCTGGACAAGGGGATGGTCGATCAGGTGGACATTGCTCATAATTTTCTTACGTTATTTTTCGGT